>JAZSMC010000016.1:0-7072 GCA_045535705.1 Eubacteriales bacterium | reverse complement strand
TCAACTGCGGGATGCGTGTATCGGAATTGGTGGGGATCAATCTGGGCGATCTGGATCCCCAGCTTCGCTCCATGCGCGTCACGGGTAAAGGCAACAAGGAACGGATCATTTACCTGAACGAAGCCTGTCAACAGGCGTTGGCGGCCTATCTGGAGATCCGAAACAGCCCCAAATACGACACGGTCAGAGATAAAGGCGTGTTTATCAGCCGTCTGGAAAAACGAATGAGTGTGAAAACCGTCCAATGGATGATCTACAAATATCTCAAGCTGGCGGGACTGGAAGCCAAGCATTATTCGGTACATAAGCTTCGCCATACCGCCGCTACGCTGATGTATCAGAGCGGCAACGTGGACGTTCGTGTACTCAAGGAAATTCTGGGACACGAGCAGCTGAACACCACTCAAATCTATACCCACGTCAGCAATCAGAACATTCAGGACGCTATGGCGCAAAATCCTTTGGCGGCTCGAAAAAAAAGAAAATAAAGAAATCTTATGGAATCCGCCGTTTTTCGGCGGATTTTTTTGAAAAAATTTTGAAAAGTGATAGACAATCCGCCGTGGATGTGATATAATATTATATTATGATTACTTTAGAGAGGAGATTCCATGCGGATCGTCAATCTTTACCCCGGCTCCTGGGGCTCCAACTGCTATCTGCTTATCACCGGCACTCACGCCGCCGTGGTGGATCCCAGCCCCAAACCCGAACAGATTTTGAATTTTCTGCAACAAGAAGGCGCAAATCTTGAATATATTCTGCTGACGCACGGGCATTTTGATCACATCGTTTCATTGGATACCTTGCGTCAGATCACGGGGGTTCCTGCCATGATTCATCAAGCAGACGCGGAACTTCCCTCCGATTCAATAAAAAACGGATTTCGGGTATTTTTCCGTATGGATCAAACGTATCAGACGCCCGAACGCTCGTTGCGCGCAGATGAGGTCATCGCGCTCGGCGACGAGGAGATCCGCGTCATCCACACCCCCGGACATACTGCGGGGAGCGTATGCTATCTTTGCAACGGTGAATTTCTGATTACGGGGGACACGCTGTTCGATGCGGGCAGAGGCAGAACCGATCTTTACGGCGGAAACGAGGCGCAGCTGATGAAGACCTTGGAATCCATGCGCGATCTTCCCCAAAGCCTCTCCATCTATCCCGGTCACGGTTCTCCCGCAACGCTGGGGATCGCTCTTGATAACGTCATTTATTAACTTTCAGAAGAAATAAGGAAACAACACTATGGACTTTGAATTGCTTGCAGATCTGCTATTTCCCAACGTTACCGAAACGCCCGAGGACATGGAGCGCAAATATCCGCCCCGTCAGCTTCCCGAGGGCGCGAAGGTCACCCGTTTTGCTCCAAGCCCCACGGGCTTCGTGCATTTCGGCGGACTTTTCCCCACCACCATCGGTGAGCGTTTGGCACACCAAAGCAACGGCGTGTTTTATCTCCGCATTGAGGATACGGACGCCAAGCGCGAGGTGGAGGGGGCTGCCGAGGGCTTGATCAAGACCTTGGCGCACTACGGGATCCATTTCGACGAAGGCGCGATCCTGGGCGCGGACGGAACCGTTTGCGATCAGGGGGCTTACGGGCCGTATAAACAAAGCCAAAGAGGCCCCATCTATCACGTTTACGCCAAGCAACTGGTGAAAGAGGGGGAAGCCTACCCCGTTTTCACCACCCGCGAGGAATTGGAAGCCTTGAATTCGGTTGACAAAAAAGCTGAGATCAAAGCCAAGGATTGGGAAAACGAGCAGGAAGCCCGTCGCGAGGAACAGAGAAAGCAACGCGCGATCACCATTGAGGAAGTGCAGTCGAATCTGGCGGAAGGAAATCCCTTCGTGCTTCGGCTGTTGGCGGACGGCGATCCAGAAAAGAAGGTGGTCTTTACCGATCTGATCAAGGGCAAGCTGGAGATCCCCGAAAACGACGAAGACATCGTTCTGCTCAAGAGCGACGGGATCCCCACCTACCACTTCGCTCACGCGGTGGACGATCATCTCATGGGAACCACCCACGTCATCCGCGGCGAGGAATGGCTTCCCAGCCTTGCAAAGCACCTGATGCTGTTCCGCTATCTGGGCTTCAAGCTGCCCAAATATATGCACATCGCTCAGATCATGCGTTTGGATGAGAACGGCAACAAGAAAAAGCTTTCCAAACGGGATATGGGTGCAAACATGGACGATTACAGCCGCATGGGATACGCGCCCGCGGCGGTCTGCGAATACGTGATGACCTTGCTCAACTCCAACTACGAGGAGTGGCATATGCAAAACGCGGACAAGCCCTATACCGACTTCCCTTTCAACATCAAAAAAATGAGCAATTCGGGCTGTCTGTTTGATTTCAACAAGCTCAACGACGTGAGCAAAAACGTGCTTTGCCGCATGACCGCCGACGAGGTTTACAGTCAGGTGGCGGAATGGGCATGGGTGAACGATCCCGAATTCGCCGCGCAGTTTACCAAAAATCCCGATTACACCAAATCCATCCTTGCCATCGGCAGAGGCGGCAAAAAGCCTCGCAAGGATTTCGCTACGTGGACAGACGTGAAGCCCTATATGGCGTTCTTCTACGACGCGTTCTTCAAAATCGAGGATGCGTATGACGAAAAATTCGACAGAAGCGACATCAAAGCCGCGCTGGAAGGCTTCCTTGCAACCTTTGATCCCACCGACGACATGAACACCTGGTTTGAAAAGATCAAGACCATTGCGGAATCTCTCGGTTACGCTTCGGACATGAAAGCGTACAAAGCCGATCCCGAAGCCTTCCGCGGAAACGTGGCGGACGTGAGTATGTTCCTGCGCGTTGCCGTGACGGGCAAGCTGAACGCCCCCGACCTTTACACCGTGATGCAGATCATCGGAGCTGAACGCGTCCGCGCACGCATCCGATCCATGATCAGCACACTTTGACCGCAGAAAGGAATCAAAACGATGGAAATCGAAAGAAACTTTATACACGATATTATTGACGAGGATCTTCGCCTCGCTCCCGACACCAAGATCCACACCCGTTTCCCTCCCGAGCCAAACGGGTATCTGCACATCGGCTCTGCCAAAGCCATCATGATCAACTATCAGGTGGCGCAGAAGTATAACGGTCAGTTCAATCTCCGTTACGACGATACCAACCCCGCAAAAGAGGATAACGAGTACGTGGAAGCCATCTACCGCGACCTTTGCTGGTTGGGCGCAACTCCGAGCGGCGGTATTTTCTACGGTTCGGACTACTTTGACAAGTGCTATGAATTCGCCATCAAACTGATTAAGGACGGAAAAGCCTACGTTTGCGATCTGAGTGCGGAGCAGATGCGCGAATATCGCGGAACCTTGACCGAGCCCGGAAAGAACTCTCCCTACCGTGACCGTTCCGTGGAAGAAAATCTGGAGCTGTTTGAGCGCATGAAGAACGGTGAGTTCCCAGACGGTTCTCACACGCTCCGCGCAAAGATCGATATGGCAAGCCCCAATATGAATATGCGGGATCCTGCCATCTACCGCATCGTTCACACCGATCACCACCGTCAGGGCAACAAGTGGTGCATCTATCCCCTATACGACTACGCACACCCCATTCAGGACGCATTGGAAGGAATTACCCACTCCCTCTGCTCGCTGGAATTTGAAAACCACCGTCCCCTCTACGAATGGGTGATCGACAACATCGGATTCGATCCCAAGCCCAAGCAGAGAGAATTTGCCCGTCTGAACGTGACCAACACGGTGATGTCCAAGCGTTATCTCCGCTATCTGGTGGAAAACAACATGGTGGACGGTTGGGACGATCCCCGACTTCCCACGCTCTGCGCGCTTCGCCGTCGCGGTTACACGCCTGCTTCCATCTTTGATTTCGTATCTCGCGCGGGTGTTTCCAAAGCAGACAGTCTGGTGGACATCGGACTATTGGAGCATTGCATCCGCGAGGAGCTGAATCAGACCGCGCTTCGCCGCATCTGCGTGCAGAAGCCCATTAAGGTGGTCTTCACCAACTATCCCGATGACAAGGAAGAATCCTTTGAGATCTCCAACAATCCTCAAAATCCCGACGCAGGCACCCGCAAGGTGGCGTTCACCAAGGAGATCTATATTGACGCCGACGATTTTGCCGAGGTTCCGCCTCCAAAGTTCTTCCGCTTGAAGCCCGACGGCGAGGTTCGCTTGATGGGCGCGTATATCATCCGCTGCAACGAGATCGTGAAAAACGACGACGGAAGCATCCGCGAGATCCGCTGTACCGCTGATCTGGAAACGGGGAACGGCAATCCCGTGGACGGACGCAAGGTGAAAGGCACCGTTCATTGGCTATCCGCGAAGTATGCCGTGGAAACCACGTTGATGCTCTACGACAAGCTGTTCACCATTGAAAACGTCAACGACATTCCCGAAGACAAGACCTACAACGATTATCTCAATCCCGATTCCTTGGTGAAATTGGAGCATTGCTTCGTGGAGCCTGCTTTGGCGGATGCAAAAGATGGCGAACAGTTCCAATTCGTTCGCACCGGTTATTTCTGCAAGGATACCAAGTATCCCAACACCTTTAACCGCATCGTCGGATTGAAGGACAGTTTTCCGAAAAAATAATTTTTAATATCAATGAGGCGTATGCGTTCCATTTCGCATACGCCTCATTTCGGCTTATTTCTTTTGTTGCTTGCACCAGATCTTCATAACCAATTTGTGTGGCAACAGCTTGGTGAAGAACACTTGGGCACGGATGGACGCGCCGCAAACAGATACGTCCTTTCCCTTTTTCATATCCCGCAGAGCGCGGGTGATCACCTGCTCGGCGGTGAAAAATTTGTTGTAATAAACGATGGTATCGTCGTAGACGGCGTGATCGAAAAATTCGGTCTTCACCCATCCCGGGCAAACCGCCATCACCTTGATCTTTCGTTTTTTCAATTCCACGTTCAAAGCGCGGCTGAAGCTCAACACGAAGGCTTTGGTGGCGCCGTAAACCCCGATATAAGGAACGGGCTGGAAGGAGGACAGCGAATCCAGCTGGTAGATCTCGCCCCCCTCGGTCATGTACGGAAGCGTAACGTAGGTCATGGCAACGTAGGCTTTATCGTTGAGGTCGATCATGTTCATCATGGCGTCCAGATCCATATCCGTGAACGTGCCAAATTTTCCGAAGCCGCTGGCGTTGACCAGAATGGCTACGTTGGGCTTTTCGGTTTCCAGCAAGTTCTGATAGGAGTCGATGCTTTCTTTTTTTGTCAGATCCAAAGAAATGGGGCGGATCTTGACGTTGGGGATCTCTGCCTGCAACGCCTCCAGACGGTCAGTGCGCCGCGCGATCACCCAAATCTCGTCCAACGGCTCGGTTCTGCTGATCTGCAACACGAATTCCTTGCCCATCCCCGAGGATGCGCCCGTAATGACTGCAATTTTCATGATTTTTCTCCTTTAAAACAACGCGATATGCTTGGGTAGACCGTTCTCAAAGGTTGCGTCAACCTCGCCCTGAATCAAGGGAAGCAAGTATTCACAGCAAGCGTCGGTGACGTGATTTCCCTCGGCGTTGATAAACTCATCGTCTACGGTGCGGATCCGATTGGCGATCTCCAGCACGTTGGCGTGGGTAAATTCAGTCTGATACGGATCGGCGCTTCGTCTTTGAATACTCATCATTTCCCCCGTCACTCCGTCAAGGGCGCACCGAACCGCGTACCGTCCAACCCCAACTGACTCGGAAAGGTCGGTTTTGGACGCCATATGAGCGGCGCATCTCTGGGGCAGATTCAATTCAATGGAGCGAACCTTGCATCCGATCTCCGCTTTCACAGCCAGCTCCAACGCCTTCCCCGTTCCCGCCAAATACGCGTGTCCGAACGCATCCTTGGCGCCGCTTTGGGTTCCCTCTCCCACGTAACGACCGTCGGTAAACCGAATTCCCTCGGACACGGCAACCACCACGTTGGGGTGTTTCTCAAGGGCATTCCGAACGTCGGTCATGAATTGTGCCAAATCAAAGGTGCGTTCGGGAAGATAAACCAGATCGGGTTCCAAGCCCGTCACGGTTCTACCCAATGCGGATGCGGCGGTCAGCCAACCCGCGTCACGCCCCATGATCTCAACGATGGTAACCGCCGGGACAGTGTAAACCGCGCAATCCCGCAGGATCTCCTGCATAGTCACGGCAATATATTTGGCGGCAGAGCCAAAGCCGGGAGTGTGATCCGTTCCGACCAGGTCGTTGTCAATGGTCTTTGGCACGCCGATCACCGCCATGGAATAATCGTGCTTCTTCAGATAAGCGGTCAGCTTTGCGACCGTATCCATGGAGTCGTTGCCGCCGATATAGAAGAAATATCGGATATCGTACTTTTTGAACAGAACGATCAGATCCTCAAAAAATTTCGCGTCCTTTGCGGGATCGGGCAGCTTCTTTCTGCAAGAACCCAATGCAGCCGCAGGTGTGTTTTCCAACAGCTTCAGCTTTTCATCCGTGTCGAAAAACGAGGTAAGATCAATCATTTCCTCTCTCAAAAAACCGTCGATCCCATTCTTCATGCCGTACAGTTTTTGAATCGCCCCCTCTTTTCGTTGCTCCAAAACGCCGCGGATCACTCCCGCCAGCGTTGCGTTGATGGCGGCGGTAGGTCCCCCGCTCTGCCCAACCACCGCATTTCCGATCAATTTCATAATGACTCCGTTCCGCCGCGACGCGGCTCTGTTTTTCCTTATTATTCTATCATATTTTGCGCTCCGTGTCAATGCCGTTACCTTAAAAAAGCCTCTAAAAAGGCAAAAAAGCATGGGACTTGCAAAAAAACAACGGGTTCGGCATAGGATGCAGATGAATCAACGAATAGGGGGATCAATTTATGTTTTTTACGCTTTTCTCCATTTTTACGAAAATGCTCCACCTGATCCTTGGGATCAACACACCGCAAAAATTTCCACCACCTCTGTCCGCCGAGGAAGAAAAAGAAGCCTTCCGAAAAGCCGCGCAGGGGGATGAGGATGCGCGTCAAAAATTGATCCTGCACAATCTTCGGCTGGTTTCTCACATCGTTCGGAAGTATTATTCCACGGCGCA
>JAZSMC010000013.1:0-2889 GCA_045535705.1 Eubacteriales bacterium | reverse complement strand
CATTACGGTCGGATCTCCAATCACGTATACCGATTCTCCGCAATGGATATGACCTCCGAAGAGAGAAAGACCATCCACGGACACAACGAAAGAATTCGTCTTGAGACGGTTGCCCGCGCGGTGGAATTCTACGTTCGCCTTATGCGTCAGTGCTGATGAAGTACGGAAACGTAATTCCCGCGACCTTTCTTTCGCGTCCTAACCGCTTTATCGCACACGTTGATATTGACGGACATACGGAAACGGTGCATGTGAAAAATACGGGACGATGCAGAGAGCTTCTCGTGTCGGGAAGCCGCGTCTATCTTTCCGCAGCCGATAATCCCGCGAGAAAAACCAAGTACGATCTGATTGCCGTAGAAAAGAAAAGGGAAGACGGAACCGTTCTTTTGATCAATATGGATTCCCAGGTCGTAAACGACGTAGCAGAAGAATGGTTGAAGAAGGGAAGCTTGTTTTCTCCATCGGCAAAGATCTGTCGCGAGGTCACCTATGGCAAATCCCGCTTTGACTTTTACATTGAAGACGGCAAACGCCGCATCTTTCTTGAGGTCAAGGGCGTTACGCTGGAAAAGGACGGCATTGCGTCATTTCCCGACGCGCCTACCGAAAGAGGCGTCAAGCACATTCACGAGCTGATCGCCTGTATGGGAGACGGCTATGAGGCGTATATCCTTTTTGTCATCCAGATGAAAGGCGTTTCCTGCTTCCGTCCCAACGATGAGATGCATCCGGCATTTGGCGAAGCGCTTCGACAGGCGGCAGCCAAGGGCGTAAGGATACTCGCTTACGATTGCCGTGTCCAACATGACGGCCTTTCGATAGATCAATCAATATCTGTAAGCCTATAAAAAGCCTCCCCTTTTTGGGGAGGTTTTTGGCTTTTTTGCAAATTTTGATTTCGTTTTATTTTGAATGACAAACTTGAACAAATTTTGACGCAACCGTTGACAGAATTCTTTTTTTGTGCTATACTGAATTTGTATTTTTTTGACGAAGAATCGTCAGCTTTTTGAAGTGGAACAGACTGCGAAAGGGTGAATTACGATGAAGGACTTGGAGAAAAAAATCGTAGAAGAAGGCTCGGTATTGCCCGGAAATATCTTAAAGGTCGGCGGATTTCTGAACCAAAGAATCGACGTTGACTTTATGATGAAGATGGGCCAGGAGATCGCGGAGCTTTTCGCAGGGGAGAAGATCACGAAGGTGCTTACCATCGAGGCTTCCGGTATCGCCTTTGCCTTTGCCGTGGCGGCACAGCTTCACGTTCCTATGGCGTTTGCGAAAAAGCACGCATCCGCCAATATCGGAAACGATACCTACAAGACAGTGGTGCATTCCTACACCCACGGAAAAGATTACACCATTGTGATCAGCAAAGAATATTTGAATGAAAACGATCGGATTCTGATCGTTGACGACTTTCTTGCCTGCGGTAACGCACTCAAGGGCTTGATGGCAATGTCACACGAGGCGGGCGCTACTGTCGTTGGTTGTGCGATTGCTATTGAAAAAGGATTTCAGGGCGGCGGAGATGCGCTTCGCGCGGCGGGTGTTCGCGTAGAATCTCTTGCGATTGTGGATTCTATGACCGACACCTCGGTCACCTTCCGTTCCTGACCAACCGTATTACTTTTGTATGCAAAAAATCTGCATAAATATTTTTCTTTGGAGGAACACAAAAATGTTCAAGAAAATCCTTTCCCTTGTTCTTGTCGTTCTTATGGTTGCTTCTTTGGGTCTTGCCATGGTATCCTGTGGCGACGACACGGCACTCGGTATGAGCGACTCCCCCCTTGCCATTCCTGAGATCAATGCTGATTTCACCGTTGGCGACGATTTCAAGATCGGTTTCATCTGTCTTCATGATGAGTCTTCCACTTATGACCTGAACTTCATCAATGCAGTTCTCAGATATCAGGAAGCTCTTGGCCTTGAGAATTCTCAGGTTATCATCAAGAGAAACATTGAAGAGACCGAGAAGTGCTATGAGGCTGCTGAGGATCTCGTTGCACAGGGCTGTAAGATCGTCTTCGCAAACTCCTTCGGTCATGAGCCCTACATTGCACAGGCTGCAGAGGCGTTTCCCGATGTTCAGTTCTGCCATGCTACCGGTGTTACCGCAGCAAGCAAGAACCTTCCCAACTTCCACAACGCATTCGCATCTATCTATGAGGGTAGATTCCTTGCAGGTATCGCTGCAGGTCTTAAGCTCAACGAGATGATCGAAGCAGGCGTGTTCGCCGCTGAAGAGGCAAAGATCGGTTACGTCGGCGCATACACCTATGCCGAGGTTATTTCCGGTTACACCTCCTTCTATCTTGGTGCAAAGTCCGTTTGCCCCACCGTTACCATGGACGTTCAGTTCACCGGTTCTTGGTATGACGTTACCGCGGAGAAGAACGCAGCTGAGGCTCTCCTCGCAAGAAATTGCGTTCTCATTTCTCAGCACGCTGACTCTATGGGCGCTCCCGGTGCTTGTGAGGCTGCAGGCGTTCCCAACGTTTCCTACAACGGAAGCACCTACGAGGCATGCCCCGAAACCTTCATCGTTTCCTCCGCAATCAACTGGGCTCCTTACTACATGTACATCACCAAGTGCTTCAGCACCGGCGCTGACATCAACGCCAACTGGTGCGGCGGCATCGCAGAGGGCTCTGTTGTTCTGACCGGTATCAACCTGGACGTTGCTGCAGAAGGCACCGTTGAAAAGATCAACGAAACCATCGCCGCTTTCAAGGCAGGCACTCTCAACGTATTCAACACCGCTAGCTTCACCGTTGGCGGCAAGACTCTGACCACCGAGGACAACGCGAACATCAGCAACGGCTACTTCCATGAGTCCGAAGCAATCTCCGCTCCCTCCTTCGATATCAGAATCGACGGCAT
>JAZSMC010000017.1:0-5879 GCA_045535705.1 Eubacteriales bacterium | reverse complement strand
GGCTTCAGCCGCCGATCTGCCATGACATCCCCCGATGCGCGAAGCTGCGCCATGATCCTGCGTAGACCTTTTCGCATGAGCTTGCTTCGCCGTGAGATCTTGGGGCAGTTGGATCGATCGGACGGTTCTGCGCCGCTGTTCTTCCGAGCTGCGAATTTTGCAAAAAGACAAATTTCGCTGGATGCAGAGGAGCGAATGCTGATCTGCGACGGACAGCGGATCTCGCTGACTCCCACCGAGTATGCCTTTCTGGAATGTTTCCTGGAGCATCGGGGAAGCCCCGTTTCCAGAGAGTTGCTGGGGAAGGTGCTTGGTGTGACAGGGGAAGGAAATGAAGCCGACGTTTACGTTTGCTATCTCCGTCGAAAGACTGACGGACTTCCCGGTGGAAGACTGATCCAAACCGTGAGAGGGAAGGGCTATCAGATCCCGTAACAGAGCGAAAAATGTGAAAAGAATATCCACCCGATTCGGGAAGCGTCAGAGCGTTGTCCCCACAGAATCGGGTGTTTTTTTGTTTATACTAAACAATATCGTTCTTTTGATTTTGTTTCATTTGTACGATTCAGAAAACATTGTAAAAAATTTAACAAATTATCGAAAAGGCATTGAAAAAAAAATCGAATTATGATATAATGTTAACAGTATGCTTATAGACATAAGGAGGTTCATTGTGAACAAAGTATCTATTATGGGAGCAGGCAACGTAGGAGCAACCATTGCGTATTCGTTGGCGATCATGGGGATTGCAGCGGAGATCGTTTTGATTGACATCAATCAGGAAAAGGCGTTGGGGGAAGCGCTGGATATTCAGCAGGGAACGCCCTTCTGCGGAAATTGTTCCGTCTATGCGGGAAGCTACCGTGACGCAGCAAATTCCAATATCGTCGTCGTTACTTCCGGTCTTGCGAGAAAACCGGGGCAGACCAGATTGGAGCTGGCGCAGGTGAACGTGGATATTACCAAGTCGATCATTCCCGAGATCACCAAGTACGCGCCCGACGCAACCTATATTATCGTCAGCAATCCCGTGGATATTTTAACTTACACCTTTAACAAGTATTCGGGCTTGCCCGAGCAGCGCATCATTGGTTCGGGAACCATTCTGGATACCGCCCGTCTGCGCGCCAGACTGTCCGAGTATTACAATATCAGCCAGAGCAACGTCCACGCGTACGTGTTCGGTGAGCACGGTGATTCTTCCTTCGTACCGTGGTCCATTGCAAATATTTCAAACGTCCCGATCGCAGACTGTAACGGCAATATTCTCAAACCGATTTGCGTGAATTCCAGATTGGATCTGTGTGAGGTTGAAACCTTTATGAAAAAATCGGGCGGGCAGGTGATCCAGCATAAGGGCGCAACCTTCTATGCGGTTTCGGTTTCCGTATGTCATATCTGCAAATGCTTGTTGAGCAAGATTGATACCACCATGACCATCTCCACCATGATGCACGGCGAGTACGGCATCGACGACGTTTGCTTGAGCACGTTGAATTTGGTTGGTCACGACGGTATCCGCGGCAAGATCCACGTGGATCTGAGTGATGAGGAGATCACGAAGCTCCGTCATAGCGCAGATACGTTGAAGAACGTGATCAAGAGTTTGAACATTTAACGAGGTGAATGAGAATGGAATACCGTATTGAGCATGACTCCATGGGAGAGATGAAGGTTCCTGCCGACCGTTTGTGGGCGGCGCAAACACAGAGAAGCTGTGAAAATTTCAGGATCGGCGTTGATATTGAAACCATGCCCCGTGAGATCACCCACGCTTTCGGAATTTTGAAGAAGGCTGCGGCGCTTGCAAATCATACGTTAAAGAGCGAGAAAATGACCGAGGAAAAGCTGAACGCCATCACCGCCGCTTGTGACGAAGTGATCTCGGGTGAGTTGAACGGGCATTTCCCCTTGGTGGTTTGGCAGACCGGATCGGGAACTCAATCCAACATGAACGCCAACGAGGTGATCGCCAACCGCGCCAACCAATTGGCAGGGAAGAAGCTGGTCCACCCCAACGACGATATCAACATGAGCCAGTCCTCTAACGATACTTTCCCCACGGCAATGCACATTTCCGCAGTGGTGGCGATCGAGGATAAGCTGATCCCTGCCGTGGAAAAGCTGATCGCGACCTTCAAGCGTCTGGAAGAAGAAAATAAAGGTATCGTGAAATCGGGACGCACCCATTTGCAGGATGCAACGCCCATTGAATTCAGCCAGGAGATCAGCGGCTGGAGATCCAGCTTGGAAAGAGACGTTGAACTCTTGAAGATGGCTGTGAAGCCCTTGTGCGAATTGGCACTGGGCGGAACCGCTGTGGGAACCGGACTCAACGCTCCCGCAGGATTTTCCGAGCTGGTAGCCGAAAAGGTTGCTGAGCTGACGGGCAAGCCCTTTGTAACCGCGGCAAATAAGTTCCACGCGCTGACTTCTAAAGACGAATTCGTGTTCGCACACGGTGCCATTAAGGCTACCGCTTGCGATATGATGAAGATCGCCAATGACGTTCGTTGGTTGGCATCCGGTCCCCGTGACGGTTTGGGAGAGATCCGTATTCCCGAAAACGAGCCGGGGTCTTCCATCATGCCCGGAAAGGTGAACCCCACCCAGTGCGAGGCTGTCACCATGGTTGCCGTTCAGGTAATGGGGAACGATACCGCCGTGACGGTTGCGGCATCTCAGGGTAACTTTGAATTGAACGTGTTTATGCCCGTGGCGGCGTATAACTTCCTGCAATCCGCCCGTTTGTTGGCGGAAGCCATCGTATCCTTCAACGACAATTGCGCCGTTGGGATCGTTGCGGATAAGGAAAAAATGCACCACAATCTGCACAATTCCTTGATGCTGGTAACGGCGTTGAATCCTTACATCGGCTACGAAAACGCAGCAAAGACGGCAAAGAAGGCGTATAAAGATAATATTTCTCTCAAAGAAGCCTGTGTGGAGCTTGGATTCCTGACCGCAGAGAGATTTGACGAGGTGTTCCACCCCGAACAGATGGTATAATTCATTCAAGGAGGAGATCATGAAAGTCAGTTATTTTCCGGGATGCACGCTTCGCACCAAGGCAAAGAAGCTGGATGAATATGCTCGCAAATGTGCGGAACTCCTTGGCGTGGAGCTTTGCGAGATCGAGGATTGGCAATGCTGCGGCGGCGTTTACGTCACCGCCAAGGACGAGATCGCGAGCAAGCTCTCTTCCGTGAGAGCTTTGGTGTCGGCTCGTGATGCGGAACAGCCGTTGGTAACGGTTTGCTCCGCTTGCCACAACGTGATCAAGCAGACCAATCACGAGATCCAAACCAACGAAGATTTTGCGAATAAAGTGAATCTGTATCTGTCGCAGGACAAGGACGCGTCGGCTCCTTACACTGGAGATGTGCAGGTTTTGCACTATCTGGAGCTACTTCGCGATACAGTCGGCTTTGATAAGATCAAGGAAGCAGTAAAAAATCCCTTGAAGGGACAGAAGATCGCGGCGTACTACGGTTGCTTGTTGCTTCGCCCCGGCAAGGTGATGGGATTTGACGATCCCGAAAATCCCACGATCATTGAGGATTTCATTCGCGCTTTGGGCGCCGAGCCCGTGATCTATCCCGCCAGAAACGAATGTTGCGGTGGATATATTGCCTTGGAAGATGCCGAGGCGGCAAAAAAGAGAAGCAATGCCGTGTCCCGAAGCGCCGCCAATCACGGCGCGGAGCGGATGGTGACTGCTTGTCCGCTTTGCAAATATAATCTTGAAAAGAACGGAAGCGAGATCCCCGTGGTGTACTTCACCGAGCTGTTGGCGGAGGCGCTTGGCGTGAAGGAGGAAACCGATGCAGAGTAAAAAAGAGCTTCAAAAAGAACAAATTCTCCGCATGAGCGGTGTGAATCCTCTCAAGTGTATGCGTTGCGGAAAGTGCACCGCAACCTGTCCGTCTTTCGATGAGATGGAATACCACCCCCACCAGTTCGTTTACATGGTGGAAACGGGAGATCTGGACGCGCTGAAACAGTCCGATTCCATTTATAAATGTTTGTCTTGCTTTGCCTGCGTGGACCGTTGCCCCAGAGGGGTAGAGCCTGCAAAGCTGGTGGAAGCGGTGCGCCTGTCGGTGATCTCCCAAAAAGGCGCAAATCACATGACGGCAGACGATCTGCCCAAGCTTCTGGACGACGAAATGCCTCAGCAGGCGTTGATGAGTGCCATGAGAAAATATTCGAAATAAGAAAGGAGATACGATACCATGCAAAGAATCGGCGTTTTTGTTTGCCACTGCGGTACCAATATCGCAGGAACGGTGGATGTGAAGGCAGTTGCCGAGGCTCTGAAATACGAGCCGGGCGTTGTGATCTCCACAGAATACCAATATATGTGTTCCCAGGCGGGGCAGGATCTGATCAAGGAAGCCATCATTGAGCATCGGCTCACGGGCATCGTTGTTTGCTCCTGCTCCCCCCGTATGCACGAGGCGACCTTCCGAAAGACGGCGGCAGCCGCGGGCTTGAATCCCTTTATGGTGGAGATTGCCAACATCCGCGAGCAATGCTCGTGGGTGCATAAGGATATGGCAATAGGAACCGAAAAAGCAATTATTTTGGGGAAAGCGGCAGTTGCGAAAGTGAATCTGAACGCGCCCTTGACTCCCGGAGAAAGCCCCGTTACCAAGCGCGCGCTGGTGATCGGCGGCGGAATTGCTGGAATTCAGACTGCGTTGGATATTGCAGACGCGGGATTCCCCGTAGATATCGTGGAAACCAAGCCCACCATCGGCGGAAAGATGGCTCAACTGGACAAAACCTTCCCCACGCTGGACTGCGCGGCTTGTATCCTGACTCCCAAAATGGTGGATGCGGCGCAGAATGAAAACATCAGAATTTTCTCTTACAGTGAGGTCACCGAGGTCAGCGGCTTCGTTGGAAACTTCGACGTGACCATCAAGAGAAAGGCAAGATACGTCAAAGAGGATCTTTGTACGGGATGCGGCGCGTGCGTCGAGAAATGTCCGCAGAGAAAGATTCCCAACGAGTTCAATATGGGCATGGATAACCGCCGCGCCATTTACATCCCCTTTGCACAGGCAGTACCCAAGGTCGCTACCATTGACGCGGACTACTGCATGATGCTGAAGAACGGCAAATGCGGCGTTTGCTCCAAGGTTTGTACCGCCAAGGCAATTGACTATCAGGCAAAGGATGAATATGTGAACGAGAAATACGGCGCCATCGTGGTGGCAACGGGCTTCAACCCCATTTCCATGGAGAAGTTTGACGAGTTTGCGTATTCCCAATCCAAGGACGTGATCACTTCTTTGGAGCTGGAGCGTTTGATGAATGCGGCGGGCCCCACGGGCGGAACGCTGTTGCGTCCTTCCGACGGAGAGCATCCTCACACCATCGTGCTGGTGCAGTGCGTGGGTTCCCGTTGCTCGGCTTGCGCGGAAAAGGGCAAGGAATATTGCTCCAAGATCTGCTGTATGTACACCGCCAAGCACGCTATGCTGATCCGCGACAAATATCCCGATACCGAGGTTTATGTGTTCTATATCGACGTTCGTACACCGGGTAAGAACTTTGACGAGTTCTATCGCCGCGCGGTTGAGGAATACGGCGTACACTATATCAAGGGAATGGTTGGAAAGGTGTCCCCCGAGGGCAAGAAGCTCCACGTGCAGGCGTCCGACCTTCTGGCAGGGAAGCAGTTGCACATCGACGCGGATCTGGTGGTTTTGGCAGCCGCCATCGAACCCGATAAGTCCGCCCGTCCTCTGGCAACGATGCTGACCGCAAGTATGGATACCAACGACTTCTTCACCGAAGCTCATCCCAAGCTCAGACCCGTTGAATCTCCTACAGCAGGTATCTTCCTGTCCGGAATGTGCCAAGTCGGA
>JAZSMC010000082.1:0-3202 GCA_045535705.1 Eubacteriales bacterium | reverse complement strand
ATTCCAAAAACTTTCAGCGAAAAAGATTAGATTTCCTGCCGAGGGTGTGCAAACAATGTGCGCCCTCGGTTGTTTGGTTGTGAAAGTTTTTGCGCCTTACCCATACTTTGGGTGCGACTTCACCCTGCATGGGAAAGGATAGGTGACAGACGGTAGAATAGCTCCCGCAGGAATTTAGGTCCGCCACCCTAAATTCCCTGCCGAGAAAGTAACTGTTGCCATTTTACCCATCCTAAAAATACTTCACCGAAAACACGGTTCCGCCCTCACCTGACGATCCTGCTGATCTGCGGAACCGTGTTTTTGGTGATGGGCCTTGGTAGAGGATGGGTTTGGGAAGGAGACCCCTTCCTCCCTTGGAAGGGGTCTCCTTCCCAAGGTCTTTCTCCATCAAAGCTTGTTCCGCTGAATCTTGCCGCTGGTGGTTTTGGGGAGATCGTCGCGGAAAACTACCACGCGGGGGTACTTGTAGGGAGCGGTATGCTCTTTAACGTAGTTTTGGATCTCTTTTTTCAGTTCTTCGGTAGGCTCGGTGCCTTTGGTCAGAACGATGCTTGCTTTAACGATCTGTCCGCGCACCTCGTCGGGAACGGCAGATACGCCGCACTCCAGAACGTAAGGCAACTCCATAATGACGCTCTCGATCTCAAACGGTCCGATTCGGTAGCCCGAAGATTTGATCACGTCGTCAACCCGTCCAACGTACCAGAAGAAGCCGTCCTCGTCACGCCACGCAGTGTCGCCCGTGTGGTAGTAACCGTCGTGCCACACCTCAGCGGTCTTTTCCGGATCGTTGTAGTATCTCATGAACAATCCGCAAGGAGCGCCGTTTTTCACGTTCACCACGATCTCTCCCGTTTCACCGTCAGGAACAGGATTCCCATCCGGATCGACCAACTGCACGTCGTAGATAGGGGCAGGCTTGCCCATGGAACCGATCTTATGAGATGCTCCAACCATATTTCCGATGATCATGGTGCTTTCGGTCTGCCCAAAGCCTTCGATGATCTGGAGTCCCGTCGCTTTCTCAAACTGACGGTACACCTCGGGGTTCAGCGCCTCTCCTGCTGTGGTCATGTGCTTCACCGAGGAGAAATCGTACTTGGAAATATCCTGCTTCACCATCATGCGGAGCATGGTAGGCGGTGCGCAGAACGTAGTAATCCCATATTTTGCGAACATGGGCAAGATGTCGGCAGCATCAAAGCGGTCAAAGTCGTAAACGAAGGTAGCAGCCTCGCAGAGCCACTGACCGTAGAGCTTTCCCCACATTGCTTTCGCCCAACCCGTATCCGAAATAGTGAAATGCAAGCCGTTGGGATCCACGCTGTGCCAATATTTTGCCGTATGGAAATGTCCCAAGGGGTATTTATAATTGTGAACGGCGATCTTGGGATAGCCAGACGTTCCCGATGTGAAATACATCAGCATAATGTCGTCGCCACCGGGCGCATCCTCGCCTCTCTTGTAGTGCGTGCTGTAGAGAGAAGCCTCTTCATCGAAGTTTCTCCAACCCTCACGCTCACCGTTCACGATCAAACGGTGCTTCAGCTCGGGGCACTTTTCAGCCGCCAGATCGATCTGGTTAGCAGTGTCACCGTCTGCGGTACACACCACAGCGCAAACCCCTGCCGACTGAAAACGGTAAGTAAAATCATGCTCCTGAAGCTGTGCCGTTGCGGGAATGGCAATGGCACCCAGCTTATTCAAGCCGATCATGGCGTACCAGAACTGATAATGACGCTTCAACACCAGCATCACGCGGTCACCCTTTTTGATCCCCAGCGACTTGAAATAATTGGCGCACCGTGCGGACTCTTTTTTCACGTCCTTAAAGGTGATCCTGCGCTCGGTCTTATCCTTGGAAACGTGAAGCATCGCCAGCTTTTCCGGATCTCTGTCTGCCAACGCATCCACCAGATCAAACGCAAAGTTGAACTTTTCAATGTTCTTAAATTTGATGGAAGTGGGCGTGCCGAACTCGTTTTCTTCAACATCGATATATTTATGGTAAATTCTCTCTTGAGTATCCTTTGCCACGGGCTTCTTTTCCAGGATCGTTCCCGTTCCGTGAAGCTCGGGGATGGGCTCCCCAGCCGTATTCAGCACAATGGCGTAGAACACGCAATCCTGTCCGTTGACGGCGATCAGACCGTGGGGGGTGGAGCTATCATAGTAAATGGTGTCACCGGGACCTAAGATCTCGCGGTGTTCACCAACCTGAACCATCAGATTGCCCTCGATCACCAGGTCAAATTCCTGTCCTTTATGAGTGGTCAGCTCTAAATCACGGTGCTGTGCGCTCTCGTCATAAACACTCCGCACCAACAGCGGCTCTGCGATACGGTTCTGAAACGCATACGCCAAGCTGTAGTACGTCATTCCGTGGGCACTCCCGATCTCCTGCCCCGCACCGCTTCTCGTTACGGTATAGGATTTCAGTTTTGGGCTATACCCCTCAATAATGTCGGTAACGTTCACGTTCAAAGCCATAGCGCAACGGTAGATGAACGCAAAGTTCAGATCCTGCGCCCCCGCCTCGCAACGGGCGTATTCCTCGGCGCTCACGTCAACGCGCTTCGCCATCTCCTCTGCCGAAACGCCCTCAATTTCTCGCAGTTCTCGGATTCGGCTCGCCATTTCTTGGATCTTATAATTCAATCCGCTGATTTTTTTGTCCATTCTGAAACTCTCCTCTCTCCGGAACGAAAAACGCTCGTCCCAAAGTAATTGCCTTTGAGACGAGCGTGAAAATTCAATCACCCGCGGTACCACACAAATTGCGACTTGCGCCGCCTCTCTTGGAATCTATCAATCCCTATGCCTTTACGCAGCAATCACGGAGAGGGTCTACTTGCCGACATCACGGCTTTCTTCCTCCCGACTCGGAAGCTACAAACATCAAAAGTCCACCAATGGCTCGCACCGCCCGCCATCTCTCTGTAAGTCCAACCCTTGCGTCCTCTTCGTCAAAGTCTTTCCTATTCGATTTGAATACCCTATTTTAGCACATCTTTGAGTATTTGTCAATAGTTTTTTGCAATTTTCTGTCGGTAAATGATTGAAAGGTCGTAGGAAGCTCGCGGAAAGGCGAGGAAAGGTCGTGGGCTTTGCCCACACCTGTAAGGTCGCGAGGTTCCACCTCGCGCTCCGCTTAAAACCTTTTTGAAAAAAGGTTTTAAGAATTCCAAAAACTTTCGGC
>JAZSMC010000098.1:0-9974 GCA_045535705.1 Eubacteriales bacterium | reverse complement strand
GCTTTTTTCAAAAAGCGTCCCCTCTCCAAGGTCTTTCCTCTATAAACCCTTATACCTCAACAGCAACAATCGGCACAGCGGCTGTGTACTGTTTGATCAGCCCTTCTTGTACCAAAGCAGCGGTATCACGATAAGGCTCTGCATAATCTTCCGCCACGAAGTCTTTTACGGGGGGCAATTGGAGCTGCTCACCGCAGACCTTTTCGATCAACTCCAGCGCGTGCTTCAACTTGCGCTCACCCTTGATCTTCATCAAAACGGGAACTTCCGCGTACTTCTTCTTGTCGGACATATCGTCAAAGAAATACTTGGTATCCTGCAGGGTTGCGGGATCAATGGCAAGATAGAGATACACCGATCTGGTCTTGGCGGTGATCTTCGCCACCTTTACGCGCCCCTTGTTGAAGGAATCGTAGTCCCAGCTCAAACGGCTCTTCACGCCCTTGTAGGACAACAGCGCGTTCTTGAGAATGGTGTAATATTCCTGAACGTTGTCGCGGGATTGGATCATGCGGGAACGGCTGCTGCGGCGGTAACGGCTCACCAAGCGCACCTCGCCCCTCGCTTCCATCTCCAACATTTCACGATAACGGTCAGGCTCTGCCATCACGTCGATGAACTCCAGATCAGAGGCGTCGACGCCGTCCAAGGCATCGTCTTCGTCTTCCTCGTCGTTTTCGGCTTCCGCCACGGCTTCGGGAGCAACCTCTGCAAAGGCTTCCACAGCAGGCTCTTCCACAGGAGCTTCCTCTGCTTCAACGATCTCCTCAGCAACGATCTCTTCCACGGGTGCTTCTTCCGTCACCTGCGCGGGATGATCCTCAAGCAAACGGTCAATGGCGCCTGCCATTTCGGTCATCAGATCCCAGCGGACCGCCATACCTGCCAAAGGCAGAGGACCGCCAATCAAACGCTTTACAGCCGCGTTTGCGGACTTCTTCCCTTTCGCAATGATCCATTTATGTGCAATCGTATGGCACAAAAGCCGCTCCGCAGCCGTGAACAGCTCGGAAATCTGCTGTTCCTTGCCCTCGGTCTTCTTTTTGACCTTTTGAGCGGTCCCTTTCACTTTTCTATAGGTGCTGTCAGTGAGTCCCATGGCATCTCCATTCCTTTACATATAACGATACACTATTATATTACTATTTTTTTTCGATTTTGTCAAGGTCATTATGAAAAAATTTCAGAAAAATCCACATTTTTCGCAAAATAAGCCTTGTAAAACGGGGTTAGCAGCCGCAGGATCGCCCGCGGCTGCTTTTATTTGATCATTCGGACGCTTTGTTCGTTTCGTCGTAATCCTCGACGTCCTCGTCGGTATTTGGGACGTAATCCTCGTCCCGAACCACGTCCTCGGCGGATACGTAATCGTGTACCACTTCCGTATCGTCGGGGGCATACTCCACGTCGTAGCCGTAATCAACGACCTCGTCATCGGCTTCAAACTCAGCCGCCTGGTAACCGTCCGCTTCCTCGTCGTACTCCACGAAGCCCTCGCCTTCACCGTCAAATTCCTCGTCAGTGTATTCCACCGGCTCGTTATCAAACTCCAGCTGATAGCCGTTGGCTTCGCCGTCGTATTCCATGCTGTAGCCGTTGATCTCGGCGCCGTCCTCGGATTCAGCGTAAACTTCACCGTCCTCGTCGGGCAAGGAGTAATTGGGATTGGGCGCAGGCTCAATGAAATCATCCTCGCCGCTCCATTCCTCGGCTACCGCATCCTCGTACGGTTGTTCTTCATCATAAAGTTGACCGTCTTCATAGAGGTCCGCATCCTCGGCAACCGTCGCATCCTCAACCAGGATCTCCTCGTCCTCGTAGAACACCTCGGGTTCTTCTTCGGTGATGGGGGCGTAGGTTTCCTCGGCGGCAGGCTCGGATTCCACGGGTGCGACGTCTTCCGTCATGGGTTGAGCGGAACGGTGGCGTCGTCTTCTCATGGGGATCACGTCGGTCTTCACCAACAGCCACATCAAAACGATCTGTAGGATCACCACCAAGCCCGCCAGGATCGCCACGGCGTTCACTACGGGAACGGGATAAAATCTCACGGTCAAAGCAACCACTGGAAGCGCGAATCCGTTCATGCGAACTTCCTTTTTATACTTTCTTCTGCGGGAAACGATCA
Source organism: Eubacteriales bacterium (assembly GCA_045535705.1). Classification (GTDB taxonomy): domain Bacteria; phylum Bacillota; class Clostridia; order Oscillospirales; family CAG-272; genus UMGS1865. The sequence continues at coordinate 7,846 of JAZSMC010000098.1, read as the reverse complement.
CCGCAATGGCAATGATCTGCGCCAGAAGCGCCACGGAAAGCGCCGCGCAAACACCGATCAGATTCACGGCGTGATCTCCCAGGATCACGAAATCTTCCACCGATTGAGGCGCCTTGAAGATCAGCCAATTTCCCTCTCTCGAGGTTTCCAGAACCGTCAGTTCCTCGGTGCTTTCGTTGTAGTAAGCCACCATAAAGCCCGTATCGTCACGGAGATCGTCGGGCAGAAGCAATCGGATCTCGTAGGGACCTTGCGCGGGATGATGGATCTCAGCGTCCCGTGAATAATCCAGCTTCATGCGATAGTAGCCAAGAACGTCCATGGTCTTCAAAGCGTTTTTAATGTCCGTGTAGGTCATAGAAATGCCGCCCGGGACGATGGTTCCCGCGTTGATGGCTCTCTGGATCTTGGCGGCAATGGTCGCCAGATCGTCCTGCTGGGACTTCATGGAAAGGGTATATTCCCTGTCCATCCCCTTCTCGGCGTAGAGCTTCATTTCGTCATCCACCATCAGATAGGAGATGGGAACCAGATCAAAGGCTTTCAGAGTTTCCAAACGAACGTCTTCCACCACGCCGTCGGTTTCGGCGGTGCAGATCTTCACATGTGCAGTGTTATAGAGGGTATCCAATTGGGGGATGCCCAGTTTTTCACCGTATTTGCCCGATTGGATCAGTTGATTATACTTCGCGGTCAGATCCGCTATGGCTTGGTCTTTGACACGCGCATGAGGAAGCTCGTTCTCCACGTCCGCCACGATGGCGTTCGCCTCCGTATAGAAGGTATCGGATGCTTCCAACGCATTCAGATCCGCCTTGGCTTTGTCGATCAAAGCCTGCACGTTTTCACCGACGATCCCCTCTCGCATCAATCTGATGATATAGTCGATCTGCTCCCGAATATACGCCTCGTACGGGGTGATCTTATTTCCAAACAAAACGCAGAAGCCGTGAGGCGCTTCATCGGTGGCTGCGATCCGAACGTAAACGTAGTAGGGGGTACCGTCATGCAGATTTCCAAACACACAGGATCTCTGCCAAGTCAGATCACTTCCGTCCTCGGTTTCGGAAAGCACTGCGGAGCAAGCAAATTCCAACTCTGCGGGAACGGTGCCGTCGGGGAATACTACGGTGATCGTCTTTTCATCTCTGGTCAGATACACGTTCTTATCCAGCGTTACTCTGTCGGGACGGGCTGCGAGAACGATCTTTTGCGCGTCACTGTCTGCCACGGTCTCACCGTCACCGCAACGGATCAGAGAAACCGTCTTCCCAAGATACGGAGTCAGGGAAACGCCTTCTTCACCGTTGAAGGTGAAGACGTCCTCACCGCACTCCAGGCGGAAGGTTCCCGCGGTCAGGTTACCCAGCTTCTCGTTTTGGTAATCCACCGTAAAAGTGGGGACGCGGGTGTCGTCATTCAACACCGTCACAGACATCTCGGTGTCCTGATCGGGAACGGTGAAGGCGAAGGTTCCCAGATTGGTGTGCTTCACGGCATCGCCGTTCCACTTCACCAGCTTATACGCATCGTTCACCGTAACGGTGATGGTCACTTGCGTATCATAGGGAACGGTCTTGCCCGTGTAATTCGTGCCGTCCGCACCCTCAACCCGAATGCTGACCAGATTGGACGTACTCGAGCCGTTCAAGGTGTTATGGGAGAAGGTCAGCGCGTAATTCACCTTTTCCCAAAGCGCCTTCAAAACGATCTTCTCGTTGGCATTCGCGGGGAATTGGCTATCCTGCAAACGGAACTCGTAGACCGTCCAGGTCTTGGTGTGAGGATCCAGCTTGCAATACAGCGAATCCGTGTTTTTGTCGTAAACGCCGTTTCCGTTGGCATCCAGGAAATATCCCAGGCAAACGTAGCCTTTTCGGGTGGGAAGATCCTCAACGTCGATCTTGGGGAAATTCTGCGAATACACCACGTTCAAGGTTTCCAAGCCCCCTTGGGCGTCGGTGGCGTTCCGATCCAGCTGTACGGTGTAGGAATTCATTTTGTAAACGCGATACACCTGATTCAGCGAGGTGTTTACTTGAACGGACTTTTCCAGATCCTCGTATTGCGTGGGATCGTGGGTAAAGCCGTTGTAATTCTTGGTAGCCCAATCGGTAACGGGAATCGTTTCGACGCCGTAAGCGTATTCTCTGACTTGCTCGCCCAATACCTCTCCCGACTCGCTCACGTCATAACAGGTCACCTTGTAGTTGTTTTCCTCAAACAAGGGATAAAGGAAAATATCGGCTTGGTAATCGTCGGCGCCCAAAGACGCGCCCTTGATATAATCCTTCGTCACGCCGCCGCTCTCTGCCCGCCACCCCTTGAAGGTGTGACCGGGGGTATCGTTGGGAATGGGCAACAAGGTGGTCTGACCGTAGGTATGCTTTTTGGGGATCACGGTTCCGGTAGCGTACGTCAATCCCGGATTATTTTCGTAAGAAATATCGTAGGTCAACGGTTCAAAGATCGCTGTAAACGAGCACGCCTCAACCACGGTGATCTGCAACGGATTGGACTCAGACTTGGACGAGCCTTCCCAGCCTATGAATTTATATCCTCCTTTTGGGATGGCGGTCAAAACCAAGTCGGTTCCGTAGCGGTATTCCCCTGCCTCGTTTTGGTCGATGGACTCGATCTCCACCGTACCGTGCTCGGCGTTGTTTGGAACGGCAACCACGGGGAAATAGGAATCTTCCTGTCCGCCGTTTTCTGCCACGGCAGGCAAAAGAATTGCCAACGAGAGAGAGAGCAGAGCGGCGATCATAGCAATCGGCAAGCCCAGCTTTTTGTTCTTGAATATAGCCATGGTTCTCTCCCCCCTTACTTCTTGATCATCTGGATGTTTCCGCCAGCGCCGTCAATGGCGAAGATGGCATCCATGGTGAAATGATCGGCAACCACCGTAAAGCTCTTGGTGATCTCTCCCGATTTGTAGATCTTCAAAACTTTGGCTGTGGACAGTACCAAGCCCTTATCCTTCAATGCTTCCAAGTCGATCTGATCTCCGCTTTGGAAATACTCGTCAAGGATGCCAACGTCCACCAACGCAACGTCGGGATTCAGCTTGGGCTGCACGGGAGCTTCTTCCTCAACGGGTTCTTCCTCGTATCGCTCCTGCTCCTCATACTGTTCATCCTCGTAATAGACTTCTCCGTCTTCCACGTAGGCTTCCCCGTAAACTTCCTCGCCCTCGTATACGTCTGCATCGGCGTATTCCTCAACGGGTTCTCCGTCAACGTCGATCACAACGGTATCCTCAGCATAAACGTTGGCGGGAACGCTCCAATCCAAGCCGCCGTCTTCTTCGTCCTCGGTCACGTCGGACTCTGCGTAAGCGTCCTCGTAAACCGCATCGGTTTCCTCGGGAAGCTCGGTTTCGTAAGCCGCGTCCGAATATTCCTCATACGCCGCATCCTCTGTTGATTCCTCGTATATCTCGGCAGACACATCAGATCCGTCGACCTCGGTTTCCTCGGGTTCCTCATTCTTTTCGGCTTCGGTTTCAAAGAAATCCGCGCTGAAGGGACCGTCCTCGGAGAAATACTCCTTGTAAGATGTCACCTCGCCCGATTCACCGAAATACTGCTCGGTATAGCGGACCTGAGTGGTTTTGGTGGTTTCACGGATCACCGTAGGCTCCCGGGGAGCAACGGGTGTTTCCTGCGTGGGCGCCACGGGTTCTTCCTCTTGCACGGGCGGCTCCGCGATCTCTTCTTCCAGTTCCTTTTGCGCCAACACTTCGTTGTCAAACTCCCAAGAGATATTGGCGTTGGCAGGGATCACGGTTTCATCCATATCGGCAAGGGACGGAACGTGGCTTTCGTCCAGCTCAAAGGTGCTGGCAGGCTTTTCTTCACGGATGTACTCCTTGATCAAGCCACGCGCCACCAAGCTGTCGGTATCCTCAAACGGATAGGTTGCTTCGTAGTCCACACGCTCAATGTCAATGGGGGACAATCCGTGCTCCTCGCATACTCGCTGAACCAGTTCCATTGCCCATTTGAATTTACGGGGGGAACGGATCTTATAACGGAAGGGCGTGTCCGCGTACTTTTTCACATGGCTCACGTCCTGCCCACGGTACACTGTGCCGTCCAGACTTGCAGGCTCCAGAGCCAGATACAGCTCCAGGATCTTGGTCTTGACGTTGATCTTGGCAATGGGAGTGCGCCCGTTGTGGAAGCTATCCGCTGCCCAACTGATACGGGACTTGGTTCCGTTGTACGCCAGCAACGCATTCTTCAACTCACTGTAGTAGCGCTTGATGTTGGGACGGGATTGGATCAGCTTCGCCTCAAAGCTCTTGCGGTAATGAGCCATGATATAGTATCCCGTTTCCTCGTCAAAGCCGATGATACGCTCGTTGCCCGTGAAGTGCTCGCTCTCGTCGGCTTCGGTGTCGGTATCGTCATCGTCGCCGTTTTCATCGGACGCGATCCCATCCTCGTCCAACTCATCGTCTTCTTCGTCCTCATCCGCGGGTACAGGCTCGTCCGCCGCCAGAATGATTCCGTTGGCGAGATGCACCTTTTGCTCCTCACTGTTCCCTTCCAGCTTATCGATCAATCTCTCGATCTTGGCGATCAACTGCTGCGCCTGATCGTTGGAAACGGTGCCGACGGGTGCGCCCGGGACGGTTTCACGCACGGTTTCGCTGTACTCCTTCTCAATGGTGACCACGCGAACAGGATTCTGACCGTCCCCGCCCTTCACGACAGTGGTCACCTCACGGGTAACAACCGCAGGAGCCGCCGCATCCTCTTGGGCAAACGCCGCCACGGCAGACAGACCGTAACCCTCGGATCCATCCTCCTCAACGGTCTGAAGCTCTTGCGTTTCTTCCAATTCCTCATTCTGACCGTCACGCAAAATACGGGGCGGAGCCTTGACGTCCGGTTCCTTTTCCTCGATCTCATTTTTCCTTTTGGATTTTGCAAAGGCGGCAAAATCATATCCTCTGGACCGAACCACACCTACCAGGATCACGAACACCAAAGCCGCCAGAGCGTTCAGCGCAACGGCGATCCCCAAGATCCCCTCGGCAGACATGGGAAGCACCGATGCTCCCATTGCCATCATCCCAAGCTCGGAATATGAATCGCGGTTCTCTTGCCCCTCCAATCGGTCTTGATCCTTCCCTGCCTGCATCATTTTTTTGATCAAGATTACGATGCACGCCACCTGGATCCCCAGCACGCACGCCGCCAAAGCGATTCCCAGCAGGATCAGAAAATTTCCGTCCAACAGAGTTCCCGACGCCGATGCCATCAATGAGTGAGTCTGCAACATTGTTTCCTCCCTATCCGCTCACGCGAACCGTGCTTGTCCGCGCAAAAAATTTATTCTATTACATTGTATCACATTTGCGCTCCATAATCAAGTGAAATCTTCAAAAAAAAATACTCTTTTTACAAGTTTTTTATCGCAAAATGCAAGGAAATGCGTGGCAAAATTCCTTTTTATGCCAAAGAACCAAAGGATCCATCAAAACAGGGCGATTTTTCCCATAAGTTTCAATTTTGTGAATTTTTTTCATACGTTCACAAAAACATCTTGCAATTTACACGAAAATGAGGTATGATAATATGAGAATGTCCAAAAAATGAAAGGGGGAGCAAATTTGTTCGGATACGTAAAGCCCCACAATCCCGAATTGCGGATGCGGGACTACGAATGTTACCGCGCCTACTATTGCGGACTTTGCCGCGCCATGGGAAAATGTACGGGACAATGCTCCCGCATAACGCTCAATTACGATTTCGTGTTCCTTGCCGCCGTTCGGTGCTATCTGACGGGAGAAGAACCGCAGGTGAAAAAAAAGCGTTGCTTGGCGCACCTGTTGCGCCGACGCAAATCGGTGGTCAATTCGGAGCAGCTGGATTACTGCGCCGACGCCTCTGCCCTGCTCTCTTATCAAAAATGCAGGGACGACCTTTTGGACGAGCGAGGCTGGAAAAAGCTACGCGCCCGTGTCATGACGATCCTGCTCTCCTCTGCCTACCGCAAAGCCAAGCGTCGCCATCCTCAATTGGACGCCGCCATTGAAGCGGAGCTGAAACGGCTTCACGATTACGAGCTGACGGCAGAATCCCCCAGCGCGGATATTCCCGCCGCTATTTTCGGAGATCTGATGCGAGCAGTCTGCTCGGACGGATTGGAAGGCGCGGAAGGTCGGCTTGCCGCGGAGATCGGTCAGACGCTGGGGCGGTGGATCTATCTCACCGACGCCGCCGACGATCTGGCGGATGACCGCAAACGAAATCGGTTCAATCCCTACGATCAATTTTTTAACGATCCCCCTTCAAAAGAGGATGCGGAAACGCTTCGCGTCGCCCTGAAGGCAATCCTCTGCGAAACCGAGCGGGCGTATCTGCTCATGGGCGAGCCGCCCTGCCCCGAGCTGAAAGAAATCCTATCCAACGTCCTGTATCTGGGGTTACCCATGGCGGCAGACCGCGTGTTGGAAGGAAGCTTTCTCAAGCAAAAGACCAAAAAGGAGAAGACCAATGAATAACCCTTATAAAGTGTTGGGCGTGAACCCCAACGCAACCGACGACGAGATCAAGCAAGCGTACCGCGAGCTGGCGCGCAAATATCATCCCGACAAATACCGCGACAGCGATCTTGCCGATCTGGCGGAAGAAAAAATGAAAGAGATCAACGCCGCCTACGAGGAGATCCAAAAATTGCGAAAGGATCCCATCGGCGGCGGACAAGGCAACGGCTCTCAATACGGCTCGTCCTCGTCCTTCGGACTCATCCGAACCCTGATCAATCAAGGGGAGATCCGAGAAGCCGAGCGTCGGCTTTACGCCGTTCCCGATTCTGCGCGCAACGCGGAGTGGTTCTTCCTCATGGGATGCGTCATGCTGAAAAAGGGCTACTACGTGGACGCCCAAAAAATGTTTGACCGCGCCTGCGCCATGGATCCGAACAGCGCGGAATACCGCAGCGCCAAGGAGCAGCTTTACAATCAAACCTCCCAATACGGCGGCGGCTACAGAACCGTTCAGCACTCCACCGCGTTCTGCGACGCCTGCGATTGCTGTAACACGCTGATCTGCGCGGATTGCTGCTGTGAATGTATGGGCGGAGATCTGATCTCCTGCTGTTGAGGATCCGCCATGTCCGCAAAGAAAAAAAATCAAACCAAGCTGCTCACAGTCAGCGCGATGCTGTCGGCTCTGGGCGTGATCGTTTTGGGACTCGGCTCGGTGGTTCAATCCTTGGATCTGACCACGGCGGCGCTGGCGGCGTTTTTCTGCATCTACGCCGTCATCGAAATGGGCGGTCCCTACCCTTGGATGATCTGGGCGGTCACGAGCTTTTTGGGAATCCTGATACTTCCTCAAAAATCCCCCGCCATCATGTTTTTGTTCATCGGATGCTATCCCATTCTGAAGGAAAAGCTGGAGAAATGCCGCCGATGGCTTTGTTGGCTGTTGAAGCTGGCGATCTTCCACGCCATGGCAGGCTTGTTCTTGCTGACCGTAAAGCTCTTTTTCCCCGACGAACTGCTTCTCTCCATGGGATGGATGCTGATCGCAAGCTACTTCCTTGCTGTGATCACGTTCGTGGTATACGATTACGCTCTGTCCAAGGTCATCACCCTCTACCTGCTCCGATTGCGGAAACGGTTGGGGTTGAAATTGAAGAAATAAATACTAACTCTTCTTTTAAACATTGAATTTGTTTCCTTGTAGTACGGTGTTAACTCTGAAACTTGATGAAACAAATACGATTCGTTCTTCTTGCTTTCAACAATTTCTTTTTTACAACCTTTTAGCAATTACCACAGAATGAAAATTGATTGTTGAAACGATCAACTTCATTAGCCTTCCCC
>JAZSMC010000009.1:0-19189 GCA_045535705.1 Eubacteriales bacterium | reverse complement strand
TGTTAGCCACTTTCTTTTGACACCGCAGGCGCAAAAGAAAGTTAACAAAGAAAACGCCGTATAAGGTGTTTCGCGCTTTGCGAAGCGCGAGGAGGGCTTGGAGAACCTTGGGCAAAGCCCAAGTTCGCGCTCCCCAAAGGGAAGCCCCGCAGCCCCCACCGCGCCGCCTTTTGAAAAAGGCGGGCGAAAACTTTTAATTCATTTCCTCAAATGCTTCGGGAGCTTCCTCGATTTCCTCTGCCTCGGCAGCGGGAGCCGCGGGAGCAGGTTCCGCTACGGGTGCCTCAACTTGAGCAAAGCCCGAAATGTCCACGCCTGCGGGAGATACCACGATGGTGTTCTTATTGGTCTTGATCATCTCGCCGCCCAGCACGTAGGCAACGCCGGCAAGGAAGTCCACCAAACGGCGCGCCTGATCCTTGGTGAGATTGCTGATGTCCAGAAGAACGATGCAGCCTTCCTTCAGCTTATCCGCGATCTTGGCAGCCTCGGTGTGCGCCTTGGGCTGAAGCAGCTTCAAGGACACCTTATCGGGAGAAGCGGGACGGATCTCCGGTTCCTTACGGGCAGGGTCGTTCAAGCCTGCCACGTCGTCCTCGCCGTCGGCGTTGGGATCATTCACCTGAATGTCCTCGGGATCGATGTAGAGATCGTCGTATTCCTCGTTCTCCACGTCCGCGTTATCTCTGAAAAATCTTTTCAAAACGTTCATGATAGTTCCTCCGTTATCACCGTTATATTTTTTATCGTTCCGAATTTTTTACTGATCCTGCGGCTCGGCGAACAGCGCTCTGCCCACCCGAACCATATCCGCGCCTTCCTCAATGGCGATCTCAAAATTACCCGACATTCCCATGGAAAAAAGCGGTCTACCTATATTATGAAGGGTTTTCTCCCAAATGTCAAGACCTAATTGAAAAGTTTCTTGAAAAAATTTACGATAATCCTCATTTTTTTCACATTTTGGAGCCATGGTCATAAATCCGCGGAGATTGACGTGGGGAAAATCCTTGAGGGCGGCGCAAAAATCCGCCGCGTCCTCGGAGGCAATTCCGCTCTTGTTTTCCTCGCCGCCGCTGTTGATCTCCACCAAAACGTCCATGGTTTTTCCCAGCTTCGCCATTTGCTTTTCGATCTCCGCCGCCAGACGCAGGGAGTCCAGGGAATGGATCATGCACACCTTGTCCGCAATGTATTTCACCTTGTTGGTCTGGAGCGTTCCGATGAAATGGAAGTTCAAGCCTTCCCGATCCACCGTTTCCCAATGCTCCAGAAGCTGTTGGACGCGGTTTTCTCCCACGTCGTTAACGCCCAATTGGCGGTGCAGATAATCAATATGGGGCGCGTCGGTATATTTCACTGCCGCCACCAAGCGCACGTCGGTCCTGCCCGCCCGTTGCATTGCGGCTTGAATGCGCCCGTTGATATCTTTAAAATTTTCGTCCATATAGGAAAGACCGTTCATGGATACACCTTCCCATCGTAAAGTTTTTTCCCCGACGTGATCATCAGATCGTTCATGCTCAAATACGCCGTTTCGGCGGCGGGCTGATCGTCGGTGAGAGCGGCGATCAGATAGCCGTCCCCCTCGTACAAAACGCGGATGCGGCGAAACCGCACCGTGCTTTCCTCAAACACGTAAACGCCGTCCTCACCGTTCTGCGAAACGTAGGATTGAGCGGGAATATAGATCCCCTCTACGCTTCCAACCGTGATCTCGGCTTTCTGGGTACGCAGATACCGAAAATTCGAGGGCGTCACGTCCGAACGCAGTACCGCCACGGTACCGCCGTTGCCGTTTTCCAGCAGCTTTTCGCAGGTCAGTTCCAATTCCATGCCGTCGTTTTCGGGAAATCGGACGGTATAAACACCGCCCACGTCAAACAAGTCGCCGCAATTCTCGGTGAAATCCACCGCCACGCGCCAGGAATATCCGTAGCACAGCTTGCCCGCCACGAATTCCGCTTCCGTCCCGGGCTCCGCGGTTTTCAACGCCGCGAAGGATTCCGCCGTCAGCGACTCTAACGCCGCCTCGGTGAATACCGTTTCGTAGCCGTCCACCTCGGACAAGCCGTAATAATACGCCGATGAAAGCTGATTGGTCAGCTCCAGCTTCTCGCCCGTCAGCAATTCGTCCCGTTCCGCGCGGGCACGCTCCAACGCCAGCGTCAGCGCCTCGGCATCACCCGTCAGGGCGCCGTAACGGTTCAGATCGATCAGCAGATCGTCTTCCAGTTCGGAAAGCCGACTCCAATCGCCCTCTCGGATCGCCATGCGGATCTCGGAAAGGTCTGCCAAGGCATCCTGCCGATATCCGTCCGCTTTGGAGAGGGGAGTTCCTTCGGGTAACAGGCTTGCTTCCAGCACGCGGATGGTGCGGTTGATCCCGTCCAGCTCCTTCTGCCGTTCTTCCAGTGGCTTGGGTAAGTCCGACGACCAGACTTGCGTCAGCACCGTATTCTTTCCCACCTTGGAGCCGCTGACGGCTACGCTGTTCACCAACCCCTCGTCGGGGACGGTCAAGAGGGTTTCGTCCCGAAACAGCCAAGCCTCGCCCCCCACCAACTGTATGTCGCTGATGGTCCTGGCAGGAGTGGTCAACAGACTCCCCGACGAATTCCACAGCGCGTGATAGCAAGTGTATATGATTAAGCAGAGCAGCAGAAACGTCAACGCCATTCTGCCAAAATTCAGTTTCAAAAATCTGCGACGCTTCACGTGTTCTCCTTTCTGTAAGTGACGGCTCCAGAAGGTCGCGAGGCTCTGCCTCGCGCTCCGCTTAAAACCTTTTTGAAAAAAGGTTTTAAGAATTCCAAAAACTTTTAACGAAAAAGAATAGGTTTCCTACCGAGGGTGTACAAACAATGTGCGCCCTCGTTTGCTTTGGCGGTGAAAGTTTTTGCTACAGTTTTTTGCTTCACAGTAACATCACCCTGCATGGGATAGTTCAGTGGACAGACGGAAGATTAGCTCCCGCGAGAATTTAGGTACCACCACCCTAAATTCTCTGCCGAAAAAGTTTGAATTACTTGAAATAATGGGAATGCTTTCCTAAGCTTAAAATCTCATCTGTCAATGTAGGGGCGATCATTGATCGCCCGCAGAGTGTAGACAAATGGTATTAACTTTGTGATGTTGCACAAACGGGTTGAGAATCTCAAATAAGCCTCCCTCCGTTGAGTGAAGCCGCAAAGCGGCGACGAATTTTCCTTGCGGAAAAGTTCGCGGGGGACCGCGATAGCGGAGGTGGGAGCCTGCGTAACTATGGCATTACACTCTCAAACAGACAGCGAATTTGTTTATGAACGCACTCTCCTTCCGTCATTTCCTTGCGGAAATGCCACCTCCCTCTCGGAGGGAGGCTCACGTAACATTCACTTCAATCATAACAGTAGACCAAATCAAAACACTCTCGTCATTTTTTATAAATGGCTTTGCTTTAGTCTACAGTCTGCGGGCGATCATTGATCGCCCCTACGGGTTTGGATTAGATTTTACGCTTCGGTGCGTAAATTTCTTGTACTGCGAAAATCTAATATTATGGAGCCGGCAGGGTGGCGGGCGCCGGCGGCGCTCCCAAACCTCGTCGTTTGTTCCGCGAAAAACGCAGCCTCATACCCCGATGATATTCTTCTGCAAAAAGGGCTACTTTTTCGGGAGAGAATTTAGGGTGGTGGTACCTAAATTCTCGCGGGAGCTAATCTTCCGTCTGTCGTCTGACCTTTCCCATGCAGGGTGATGTCGCACCCAAGGCAAGGATAGGGAGCAAAAACTTTCGTCCGCCAAGCTTAACGGGGAGAAATTTGTTCGTACTACCCTCGGACGGGCATTTTATCCCCCTTGCCGAAAGTTTTTGGGATTCTTAAACCCTTTTTTCAAAAAGGGTTTAAGTGGGTGTGGGCAAAGCCCACGACCTTGTCGGTGCAGACGGAGTCCACGACCTTTATTTAAGCAACGCGTCTTTTAAAATCAAGGCTTCGTCACGGCAGATGCCGTTCTCGTCGGCGGGGATCCACTTCACGTAGGACTTGGCGGAAAACCAAGTGATCTGTCGTTTGGCGTACCGCCTGGTGGAGGTTTTGAGCCGCTCGGTTGCGGCTTCCAAGGATTCCTCGCCACGCAAATAGGACAGCAATTCCTTGTATCCAATGGCTTGCGCCGCCGTGGAATTTCGTTCAAACACACCCTCTTGCATCAGCCCTTGGGTTTCTTCCAATAAACCGTCCGACAGCATGGCGTCCACACGGGTGTCGATACGGTTGTATAACAACTGTCGGTCTTGGTATTGCAGACCGATCACCTTGTAGTCGTAATCCGACTGAATTTCCTTGGAGCGCCGATCCCACTCGGACTTCGGCACGCCCGTAGTTTCATAGATCTCCAACGCGCGGATCACGCGGTGGACGTTGTTTTCGTGAATGGCGTCGGCGCTTTCGACGTCCACCTCGCGCAATTTCTCGTGCAGGGCGCGGTTGCCGTATTCCGCGGCATACGCTTGCCATTTCTCACGGATGGCGGGGGTTGGCTCTGCCGCTTCGGCATCTCCGCCGCCAAACAGCAGGCGCTCCAAATACAGTCCCGTGCCGCCGCACAGAATGGGTAATTTCCCACGACTGTGGATCTCCGCGATCACGTCCCTCGCGGCAGACACGTAGTCCGCGCAGGAAAAGGGGCGGTCGGGCTCCGTGAAGTCGATCAGGTGATGGGGGATCCCATCCATCTCGTCTTTGGTTGGCTTGGCGGTCCCCACGTCCATCCGTCGGTAGATCTGCATGGAGTCGCAGGACACCACTTCGCCCCCCAATTCTTTTGCAAGCAGTACCGCCAGTCGGCTTTTTCCGCTTGCCGTTGCCCCCACCACTGCCAGCAGGGGGATCTTTTTTTCTTGCGTCATATCAGATCTGATTTTTTTTCATATTCAGCGCGCGCAGGATCACGGGGCTCAACAAAACGTTGACCGCAAGCTCAAACAGGAAGTTGAAGCCTGCCAATCCCACGAACATATAAAGCGCCACGTTGTTGCCAAAGCCGAACGCCATTGCCCACTCCGAAACCGTGTCCATGAAGAACAGCAAGCATCCCAGGAAGAAAATGCCCGTGTTCACCAAGGGGCAGACAGCCGCCGATACGTAGACCGCCACCGTTTTCTGCTTCTTTGTCAGCAGACGGTAAACGAAGCCCGACGCCAGACCGCAAAGCGAGCCTTTCACCAGTACCGTGAGAATGGTTCCGACGGGGTTGATGGTCAAAAACGCCGCCGCGTCACCGCTCAACAGCACCACGATCCCGAACACCAGTCCAAGCCAGCCCCCCATATAGGGACCGCATTTCGCCGCCCCGATCACAATGGGAATCAGCACCAGCGACACCGTAAAGGGCAAGAAGGGCATAACTGCCTTGATGCCAAGTGCCAAAAACTGCAAAATCACTACCAGCGCAGTCAGGATCGCGCCCATGGTTAGTGTTTCGGTGGACATACGTGTACTTTTGTTGGTTTTCATAACCTACCTCTTTCCGCTATTGCTCCGCTCGGCGGATGCAACGCAATAAAATATTTATAAACACGGCAAGCGCCGTCTTTACCGTTTGTTTTTACGGGCGATCAGATACAAGCCCGTCAGAGTGAGATCGGGACGGTACTCCATCCGCGTCCTGCAATACGGCATCACCGTAGATGCCAATCCACCCGTGACGACCACCGTCACCTTGCTCTCCTTCATTTCTTCCGCGATCCGCTCCACCATGCCGTCCAGCATAGCCGCGTGACCGTAAAGGATCCCCGAACGCATGGAGTCCCCCGTGTTCTTACCGATCACGCGCTTGGGCGCCGCCACCGAAATATCGGGAAGCTCCGAAGCGTACCTCGCCAAAGAGTCCATGGACGTCCGAACGCCCGACGTGATGATCACGCCGTCCAGCACTCCGCCGCGGTTGATGGCGGTAAAAGTGGTGACGGTTCCCATGTTCACCAGGATCAAGGGTGCCGAGAATTCCGACAGCGCCGCAACCGCATCGGCAACCAGATCCGAGCCAAGTTGGGTTTGGGCGTCGATCTTCATGTTCAGTCCCGTTTTTACCCCGGGACCTACCTCAAGGGGCTTGCACCCCGTCAGCATCTCCACGCCGCGAGAAACCGCGTGGGTAACGGGTGGGAACACAGAGGACAGCACACATTCCGCCACGGACTTGTGATCCACGCCGTGAAACTCGAAAAATGACCGAAACAGCACTGCGTACTCGTCCGCGCTTTTTCCCGCCGACGCTTCCGCCCGACTCTGAAACACCAATTTCCCGTCCGACGAAAACACGCCCAGACTCACGCTGGAATTTCCAATATCCACAGCCAAAAGCATACCGTTGCCCCCTTCCCGTTTTTTCATTATTATATCACGAATTCACTTTTTTGTCAATACGGCTACAATAAAAAAGCAGGCGAAACCGCTCGATAGGAGAGGTTTCGCCGTACATTAAAATTCTACACTGAAAATCATCTTGCTTTGTTGTTCTTCTTCCGCCTTTTTCTCTAAATTCAAAGATGTCTTTATACCTGCATTTCCCATCACACAGTTGATCGCACTTGCCATTTTCAGCGACATTGTGGCAGAAGACGCTCCTTCCAGTTCTAACGTTTCGGATTTGATAGAATTTCGGCTTGTGCTTCTCATTTCAATCAGTCGCTTGATGTTATCATCATGGGCAAACCACTTTAACTTCGGTTTTTTTGGATTATCGTTTCCCTCAAACTTTGCCTCAACGCGTCCACGCCGACGGTCACCTACTCCACCCGATGCCGATTGCTCGTCTGATGCGGAACATCTTCCCAGTTTTCCACCAATTCCAAAAGCAACACTTTTTCGCTCCGCTTTTTTGTCTTCTATTTCAATGGTACACTGTTTTGCGCCCAACGTGTGCGCAATGTACTTTAATTCCGCCAATTTTTCATCCAAGGATCTGCTAAAAATGCAATCCACTTTCACATACCTGGCATTATCAAAATGATCCACATAATATATCGCATTGCATTCCATGTAAGGAATAAATGTCACATTGATTCTTTGCGTTTCTTCTTCGTACAAGTGGAGCACTTCTGTTTCCTTTTCCACGCTCGTCCAACCAATCGCTCCCTCGCATACATCAACGTCCTTTCTCACAACCTCATCCACGATTTGAATGATGTTGGGAAGGCGAAAATCATCGGCATCCAAATCCTTTGAAAAAAACGGTTTATACTTCTTCAATCTACGCTCGTAACCGTCGTTTTGTGTCTTCTCAGACAAGGCTTTGGCGCCTTTTTGCAAACCGTCAACCGCTTTTTTGCTCAATTCGGTGGCTTTTTGAAACGCGTCGGACATTCCATTTAAAAACTTCTTTTGTTTTTCGTTAGATTCCATCTTTTTCTCCTTGACGTTATTTTATCACATGGTCTGTTTTTTTCGCGTATCGAAAATAATATTTGTCTAAAGAATCTGCATACACACCGCAACCAAAATCATTCAGAAATACCGATTGGTAAACTTTCGCAAACCAATCGGCAAATGCTTTTAATGACTCGCAGGAACAAACTCCACCTTCAATTTCATTCCCATTCCGTCTGCCAATCTTTGGAGAGTGCGCAAGGACGGATTGGCGTTACCGTTTTCCAATTTGCTAATGTCCGCTTGAGCAATACCGGTGCGGGCTGCTAAATCCTTTTGTGTCAATCCCGAGGCTTTCCTCGCATCAAGCATCGCCTGTATAATGGAAAACTCCGCGTCAAGCGCATCATATTCTTTTTTGAATTCTTCGTTTTGAAGTTGTTCATTCAAGAAATCCCGGTAGTTCGTCATATTACTTTTCCTCCCTATTCAAAAATTCGTTTCTGTATTTCTTTGCAAGTTCAATCTCATTTTTAGGAGTTTTCTGCGTTTTTTTGATAAAACCGTTTGTAAGGACAATTTTTTTGCCGATCACGAAAAAGTAGAGCACTCTTGATATATTTGAACCACTTTTTGCTCTGATCTCAAAGATTCCATCCACAAGCTGTTCCGAATACGGCATTCTCAAAGCTGTTCCGTTTTGAGCGAGCAGATCAATCGTTCGCAATAATCTTGCTCGCATTTTATCATCAACGGATAAAAGAAATTCTTTCACAGGTTCGCTTCCGTCCGGTTTATCATAAAAAACAATCTCAAATTCCTGCATAAATAGTGTCTCCTAAAAATATGGGATTTATCCCTTATTTATATTATATGGGATTTATCCCATTTTGTCAATAGCTTTTCACAAGTTTTCTAAAAAAATCCACACCAAAATTCTTTTATACGATCAGCATCGCGTCGCCAAAGCTGAAAAACCTGTATTGCTCGTTTACCGCCGTCCGATAGGCATCCATCACGTGCTCACGGTCATAAAACGCGGACACCAGCATGAGCAGCGTGCTTTCGGGCAAGTGGAAATTGGTGATCAGCCCGTCCACTGCCTTGAATTTGTACCCCGGGTAGATGAAGATCCCCGTGTCTCCCGACGCGGCTGGGATATGCCCGTCCGCCTCTGCCACGCTTTCGATGGTTCGGCAAGAGGTGGTTCCCACGCAGATCAACCGCCCCCCGGCGGCGCGGCGCTCGTTGATGATTTTGGCGCTTTCCTCGGAAACCGAGAAAAACTCGCTGTGCATCACGTGGTCGGTGATCTTATCCGCCTTTACGGGGCGGAACGTACCCAAGCCTACGTGCAACATCACGGGCGCGATAGCAACCCCTTTGGCTTTGATCTTTTCCAGCAGCTCGGGCGTGAAATGCAGCCCCGCGGTGGGCGCGGCGGCAGAGCCTTCCTCTCTGGCGTACACGGTCTGATAGCGGTCGTTGTCATTGAGCTGCTCGGTGATGTAGGGGGGCAGAGGCATCGTGCCGATCCGATGCAGAATGTCGTAAATATTGGAAAATCTGCTCTCGTCGTAGGAAAAACGGATCAAGCGGTTTCCTTCCTCTACCAGCTCCAGCACCTCGCCCGTAAGCAGTCCGTCACCAAACGTCGCGCGCATCCCAACGCGGGCGCGCTTTCCCGGCTTCACAAGACACTCCCACACGTTCAGCTCTCGCTGACGCAACAAAAGCAGCTCCAGGCGTGCCTCGTCCCTTCCCTCAACGTGACCGTAGAGGCGGGCGGGGATCACCTTGGAGTCGTTGACGACCAGCACGTCCTTTTCGTCCAAATAATCGATGATGTCCGCAAAATGGCGGTGGGTGATCGCCCCTGTTTTACGGTCCAGTACCATTAAGCGGGATGCGTCCCTTGGCTCCTTGGGGTGCTGCGCGATCAGCTCGGGGGGAAGATCGTAGAAAAAATCAGACGTGCGCAGCTCGGTCTGCGGCTTTTCATTGACGATGACGTGGCTCATGCTCTCTCCTCTTTCAGACCGTTGACAATCCGTCACGGTTCTGCATATTCTGTCATTGTAAAGATTAATATCCCTATTATACACCGAAACCGCGAAAAAAGCAACCGTTCTTTCGTTTATTTTCTGTTTTTGGGGCTTTTTTCCACCTGAAAGGAGTGAAACTCTTTGAGCTTGCATAAACCAACCGTATTTCGGGGCGTGGCGACAGCCCTGATCACCCCCTTTCACAACGGGGAGATCGACCGTCAATTCCTCGCCCACCTGATCGAACTTCAAATTTTGAGCGGTGTCAGCGCCATTCTGGTGGCAGGCACCACAGGGGAAAGCTCCACTCTGTCCTTCGCCGAGCACGGGGAGCTGATCGAGTTTGCCAAAGATTGTGTGGGAGATCGAGTCCCTCTCCTGGCGGGGTGCGGCTCCAACTGCACGTCCCGCGCCTGCGAATTGGCGCGGATCGCCTGCTCGGCGGGGGCGGACGCGCTTCTCGCAGTTACCCCCTATTACAACAAGACCACCGACGAGGGGATCCTGCTCCACTATCAAGCCATCGTCAAAGCCTCGTCCCGACCTTTGATCGTTTATAACGTGCCGTCCAGAACGGGATTTTCCATGAACATGAAGCATTATCGGGAGCTTGCCAAGCTGGACGGCGTGGTGGGGGTGAAAGAGGCGTCGGGGAATCTTTCTCTGGTGGAGCAGCTTTGCGCCGAGTGCGGAGAGGATCTGGACGTCTACACGGGCAACGACGATCAAACCGTATCGTCCATGCGATTGGGCGCCGTGGGGGTGATCTCGGTCTGCTCCAACGTGTACCCCCGCGCCATGGTGGAGCTTTGCCGACTCTGCGCCGAGGGCAACTGGAAGCAAGCGGACCGACGTATGGCGGTCCTGCGCCCCATGATGGGAGAGCTGTTCCGCGAGGTGAACCCCGTCCCCGTCAAGTATCTTGCCCACCTGATGGGGCTCTGTGAAGCCGAATACCGCCTGCCTCTCTGTCCTCCGTCACCCGAAACACAAGCGCGCCTGGTCGACCTTTTACAGCAGTATCAGCACTTGGTTTGAGCGTAGGCTTGAAGGTCGTGGGGGAAAGGTCGTGGGCTTTGCCCACACCCACTTAAACCCTTTTTGAAAAAGGGTTTAAGAATCCCAAAAACTTTCAACGAAAAAGAATAGGTTTCCTACCGAGGGTGTACGAACAATGTGCGCCCTCGGTTGTTTTGCGAAGAAAGTTTTTGCTACAGTTTTTTGCTTCACTGCGACATCAGCCTGTATGGGAAAGTTTAAAAGATAGACGGAAAGGTACTGCCGCGAGAATTCAGGCGCCGCCAAGACCCTGAATTCTCTCCCGAAGAATGTATCATTTTTTGGGAATTATACTCCAATGTTTTTCTATACAAAATCTAACTTTATGGAGCCGGCAGGGTGGTGGTACCTGACGGCTTGCGGGAGCTAATCTACCGTCTGTCCATTGAACTTTCCCATATAGGGTGATGTCGCACCCAAAGCAAGGATAGAGAGCAAAAACTTTCATCCGCCAAACTATACGGGGGAAAATTTGTTCGTACTACCCTCGGAAGGGCATTTTATCCCCCTTGCCGAAAGTTTTTGGAATTCTTAAAACCTTTTTTCAAAAAGGTTTTAAGCGGAGCGCGAGGCAGAGCCTCGCGACCTTCCGGAGCCGGCAGGGTGGCGGGCGCCAGTGGCGCTCCCAAACCTCGCCGTTTGTACCGCGAAAAACTCAACTTCAAACCCCGATGATATTCTTCCGCAAAAAGTGATACTTTTTCGGGAGAGAATTTAGGGTGGCGGGCACCTGCGGTGCGGCTAAACCTCGCCGTTCGTTCCGCGATACTACCAACCATATACCCCGATGTTATGATTCTATATAAAAACTAACTTCATGGAGCCGGCAGGGTGGTGGTACCTGACGGCTTGCGGGAGCTAATCTACTGGCTGTCCAATGAACTTTCCCATACAAAATAATGTTACTGTGAGGCTCAAAACTGTAGCAAAAACTTTCTTCTGCCAAAACAACCGAGGGCGCACGTTGATCGTACACCCTCGGTAGGACATCTATTCTATTTCGTTGAAAGTTTTTGGAATTCTTAAAACCTTTTTTCAAAAAGGTTTTAAGCAGGTGCGGACAGAGTCCGCGACCTTTGTCCCCACGATCTTTTCAAAGTTTAGAGAACCCGAAGCTGTTCACGAGTGCGTCGATTCGAGCGCCGTTTTTGCAGAGGGGGCAGTCGTGAGAGGGATAGGAAGCGTAGCCGTCCAGGTCAGAGGTTTTGAATACGGAGCGGACTTCATGTCCCAGGCACGTTTCCAGGGACGAGAAGATAGAGCAGATCCCTGCCACACAACCGCCGTAATATTCGATGGCTTCTGAGGCGGCTTGGGCGGTGTAGCCGGTGGTAACCGACGCTGCCAGGATCAAAACGTGCTTGCCTTGGATCATAGGCGCGATGTTATCACGGAAGACCAATTGGCTGCCCGAGGTATGCTCGGGAGTCACGACGTAAACCGTTTGGTGAGCGTTGATGCTCATAAAATTTTCCTTCATCAATTCGTTGGCAATGCAGGCGCCGATGACTTGGGTGCCGTCCAGACAAAGAACGGTGTCCACCACGGTGCTATGACTATAGTAAGAAACCAACTCTTTGGCGATGGCTTTTGCCTCGGAAAGACGGCTTTTGGGCATCGTCATGTCGATATAGTAGTTGATATGGCTATGGCTGGTGGCAAAATGTCCTTTGGCAACGCGCAGAAACAGATTGCGGTTTTTGCTGGGAATTTTATAAGATTCAATCGTTGGCATATGCAGATCCTCCCGTATATTGTAAAAACAGTATAGCACATTTGTAACGAAATGTCAAGGATTTCTTGCGGGAAAGGGATGAATAGAGAAACGCCGTCGGCAATCGCTTTGCCAACGGCGTTTCTCTATGGGAAAGACGATCAAGCGGTCTGCTCGGGAGCTTCCACCAGATATTTTTCCATATCGTCTACGTATTTTTTGAGGGATTCGGGAGCATCCTCCTTGATCTTCACGTTTTCAACGGTGAGCTCGTCGCTGCCCAAAAACGCCAGATCCTCAAAGGGATCGGTGTTGGCGAAGGAGTTGGGCAAATTCAGCTCTTTGAATTTTGGACACCCCTGGAAGCCCAGCTTGCCAACGGTGACGACACCCTCGGAAAGCGTTACTTTTTCAAGAGATGCACACTCAAAGAACGCCGCCTTGCCAACCGTTTTGATATACGCAGGGATGGTAACCTCTTTGAGATTGTTGCATTTACTGAAGGTAGCCATTTTGATTTCGGTCAAACCGCAGGCTTCGGGGAAGGAGAGAGAGGTCAGACCGCTCTGATAGAACGCGCCCTCGTCGATGGTCTTCAGAGAAGCGGGAAGCTTGACTGTTTCCAAGTGTGCACAATAAGCGAACGCGTATTTTCCGATGGAGGTGATCCCCTCGGGAATGGCAACGTTTTGAATGGAAGAAACTTTTTTAAACGCTTCGGCGGCAATGGCAACCACGTTCTTTTTGGTGGTTTCCTCGTCCTCGCCCGTGTAGACCTCGGAAGGAACGGTTACGTCGTGAAACTCCGTGGGGCCCTCATAGCCCGTAATGGCAACGGTTTCGGTGTCCACCATTTCAAAATAAAAGGTACATTCGTATGTGAAATCTCCCTTGGTTACGGTGTCGGTGCGGGACGTATAGACCACGTCCTCCTTGAGGAAGTCGTCCAAGTCGGTTTCCTCGTCCTCGTTCTCCTTTTTGCAGGCAGAGAGAGAAGCAACGGTCAAAAGCGCCAACAGGAGCGCAAGCAATTTTTTCGTCATGACAATTTTCCTTTCCGTTTTAAAGGCGACGCCGAGTGTGCCTTGTTGATCAGTATTCATTATACATGATTTTGGCATAAAAGTCAATAGATTTTGGCCCATTGTTTGTAAAAATTTTGATAATTTCCGAAATTTTCAAGGGATTGACGGATCGTTCAGGGTAACGGAAAGCACGCGAAAGGCGCACTGACCGTCCGAAACGGCAGTTGGAAAACCGTCTTCTCCAAGAGTGACGGTGATCACGGAGCCGCCGTCGGGCGGTTCCAGAGTCAGCAGCCGCCCCGTGGGGAGCTTCCGAACCGAGCGGGGGCGGGCTTCGTCGGCACCCTTGAGAAGCAACGCTCGGGCTGGCAGGAGCAGTCCCTCAAAGGCAGTGTCGTTCTCCGAAAAAGCCGTATGTAAGCCGTCCTTTTCCATGCGGAGAGAGCCGTCCTCCAGACGGGTGATCTCCATTCCCTGAAGGGTATCGGGGGCGTTGTAACGGATGCTTTGGAATTCGCCGTTTTCGCAAGATACGTCGCAAGAAAGCGCCACGCCGAACTGATTCCCCTCCAGGCTTGCCGTGAAGGCACGGTAGCGGTAGGAGTCGGTTTCACCGGACGGTTTTGTGCAGGAAACGGCAAGAAGCAGAAGCAGCGTCGCGAGTAAAAAAGCTACGATTCCTTGAGTGTTTCTCATAAAATTCTCACTTTCGAGGCATTTTGGGAAGGCTTTGGGCTGTTTCGGCAATACGGAAAGCGTCCCTTTCCAATATATGAGAGGGAACCGCGAAAAAATTTACTTTATTCTCAAAATTGATTTTGAAAAATCATTGCAATATTTGTCTGTTTGTGATATAATGAAAGGCAGAACGTCGCTCCCATATTGGGATGATTTGATTTTGCGTGTAGCGGGCTACAAAGTGAGTAGATTTACGAAAGGAGTGTGTCGGTTGGAAACGGTTTATCGTTTATATTCCGGTCTGCCCCAATTGGAGCAGGAAAAAAATCGGGCGGAGATCGATCTGGACGCCCTGCGCTATAACTACCGCTATCTCCTGAGCCTGGCGAGAGCGGAAGACCGAAGCGTGCGGTTCATTGCCGTGGTGAAGGCAGAAGCCTACGGTCACGGCGCGCCCGGGTGCGTGTCCGCTCTGTTGGACGAGGGCTGCGACTTCTTCGCAGTGTCCTCGGTGGACGAGGCGGTGGCAGTACGCAAAATCTGCGACCAACGCCAAAAAAACGCGGATATTCTGATTCTGGGCTACACGTCCCCCGCGCTGACCTTTCAATTGGTACGCTACGACATTATCCAAGCCCTGCTTTCCGAGGAATACGCCCACAACCTGCACGGCGCAGCCGCGGCGGCAGGCATCACGGTGCGAACTCACGTGGCGGTGGACACGGGCATGAACCGCATCGGCATCCCCGTTCACAGTCCCGAGGAGCTTTCCCGGGCGGCTGACTCGGTGGAGCGGATGGTTCGGCTCTCCCATTTGCGGATCGAGGGGATGTTCACCCATTTCTCCCGTGCCGACGAAGCCGAAGGGGGAGCGGGCGAACGGTTCACCGATCTGCAATCCCGTCGGTATGGGGAGCTGCGGAGCCTTTTGGAGCAACGGGGTATCTATATCCCCTTTCACCACGCCTGCAACAGCGCCGCCACGGTGCGGCGGAGCGGCGACCGCATGAACGGCGTTCGGGTTGGGATCCTGCTCTACGGCGTTTGTCCGTCGGATTCGTTTGACCTGCCGCTGAAGCCGGTTTTGAAATTAAAGACCGTGATCTCCCATCTGCATCCGCTGCTGCCGGGAGAATCGGTTGGCTACGGCGGGATCTATACCGCCGACTCCCCCCGCACCATCGCAACCGTGCCCATTGGATACGCCGACGGCTTCCTCAAGGGATACAGCGGCGCGTGGGTGACCGTGGAAACCAAGCGGGGACGGGAAAAAGCCCCCATCGTGGGCAACGTCTGCATGGACCAGTGCATGATTGACGTTACCGACACGGGAGCGCAGGTTGGGGACGCCGTCACCTTTTTTGGGAACGTCCCGTCCGAGCTTTACGACTACGCCCGCCGCGCGGGGATCATCAACTATGAATGTTTGTGTCTGATCTCCTCGCGAGTTCCCCGTATCTACTACTCTGAAAAGGAGCTTTTCGATGAACCGTAAATTTTCCGTGCCGCTTCGCGGGATCGCACTTCTCACCGCCATCCTGCTGATGCTTCCGCTGCTTGCCTCCTGCAAAAAGGAGCAGGAGCTGACCGAGGGAGAGCCTTACCTGACCGTGGACGGGGACGGCGTGATGAATTTTCTCCTCAAGCTGGGAGCCGCCGATCTCCAAGCCCACGCGGGGCAAACGGCGTATCTCTACGAGCTGACGCCGGGAGAAACCGTCAGCGCCATCAATGAAAAATCCGCCATGCTGCAAAACGCGGTGTCGTCCAAGATCCGCTTTGCCTTTCCCGTGACCGCCGAAGACGGCACGGATCGGCGGTGCAACACGTATCTGATGACCTTCTCGGACGGAACGGTCTATTCCGATCCCATCCCGCTGTCCAACCCCGAGGCGTTGGCAACCAACACCGCGCCCTTTCCAAACGCCAACGGCATCAAGGGAATGGCGTCGGTCAGCGAGGAATTGGCAAGATCGCTCCATTCCACCCATACGCTGATCTCGTTGTCCGTATCGGAGCTTCTCACGGGCGACGTAACTGCGTCTTGGAACGGCGTGACGGTTGCCCTGAACGGAGCCTTACTGGAGCAGACCGACAGACGGGTGACTGACGCCGCCAAGGCACAGATGCAGATCTCTTTGGAGCTGATCCTGGATCCCGACCTTTCGGTTGCCACCGGCGCCGCCATCGTCAACCTGCTGCTGGAGCGGTACGATGACGCCGAGAGCGGAGCGGTGACGGCGCTGATCCTCAAGGACGGAAAGCCCGCCTTCGTTGGAGCAGAGGACGACGCAGCCGAACAGCTTTACCGCGCGTCGGTGGAAAAATACGCGCAACTGATGGGCGTTGCCCACACCGCTATGGTGTCCCGCGTTCAGAACGGACGAGTCTATTTTGGAGCGGAGCTGAAAACCGAATCAGTGAAGTCCTACGTTGCGGACGTATACGAAGCACTGAAGGAAACCGTGTCGATTCCGTTTGGCGTTGCACTGTATCCGCTGTCCTTGACCGGATCACTCCTGTCCGAGGAAACCGTTTCGGGCGAACGGGACGGAGAATTGTTGCTTTCGGATCTGACCGAAACCGCCGATTTTTTTGCGGACGAGCTGGGCAGGACCTCGCGGCTCTGTATTTTGGGCTTGAAAATTTCCGCCGAGGATCCCGAGCTGCAATCCGCTCTCTATACCTACGCCTACCGCGCCGCCCAAAACGCCAAGGCCGACTTTTTGATCTACTCCACTCCCGTGGATGAGGAAACGGGACTTTACGATTCCAACGGGCTTCCCCGTCCTGCGGCAAACTGCTTCGCCCTTGCCGACACGTCGGAAAATCTGGTGGGAGAAACGTTGGCGTCTGATCTTTTGGAAAAAGAGTGGAACGCGTTGAAGTCGGTCCGCGCCTCCCGCGTTTCCATAGAGGAGCCCGCCAATCGGGGCGTTTCGGACGATCTCGGAAAACGGTATTTTGATTTTTCGGAAGGGGATCCCATGGGCTTTGCGGCGGTTGGAGCCGCAACCGCGCCTGCCGTGGTGAGCTCCGAATCCTGGAACACGCAGGTCATGATGACGGCGATCTCCGCAGGCTCGTTTGGAGAGGCGTCGGGGCTTCGCTGTGAGGTCACCGAGGTGAAAAAGCTGCGGAACGCCCACGTTCTTTCGGCAAATCTCCTGCCCCAATCCTCGGGAGCGGAGGAAGCCGAGATCACGCTGCTTTTGGAAGGCACCGCCTCCGACGGCAGAGCCATCTCTCTCCGTTCCTCGCTGACCTTGTCCTGCAACGAATGGCAGGCGGTATCCTTTCACGTTCGGGGATTTACTTCCCTTATGGATGAAAACGCCCCCTGCTCGGTGACCTTGACCATGGAGCCCTCGATTACGGAATCGGACGGCTCCCCGACAGAAGTCCATCACGCGCTGTGGCTCCACTCGGTGAATCTGCGCCAAGCCGCCCCCGATTATTCGGGACTCCTGCTGATCGGCATCGTTGCCTTGGGCTTTGGCGTGGGCTTCTCGGTGGTCCTGATCCTGTCCGTCCAAAAGAAAAGACGGGAACGGCGTAACCGCGCCTGACCGATCCCTGCGAAAGGAGTAACACCATGTCCTTCGGTATCAAATACGAGCATCGAAAAAAAGATATTTACACTTGGGGCAGCGCGCAGCAACCCTTGGAGTATCGCATCCCCCATATGCACCGCGAGCTGGAGATCGTTCTCTATCACGGCGGAAAGACCAGAGCGTACGTGGACTCGGTTCCCTACGAATTGCAAACGGGTGATATTTTCGTCACCTTCCCCAATCAGACCCACTGCTATGAAACGCTGGCGCCCGAAAACTTCCGCTTGCTTCTGATAAAGCCCGACCTGGCTCCCGAGCTGGCGGACACCTTTGAATTGTTGAGCCCCGTATCGGCAGTGATTCCGAGGGCGGCAAACGAGCCGCGCATCCGCGTGCTTTCCGACGCATTGGCGGAGCTTTGCGATGCGGGGGACGAAAAGCCATACCGCGCCGCTCTGCTTCACGGCTATCTGTTGGCGTTTCTCTCGGAGCTGCTCTCCCGCATGGAGGTCAGTCACGTCCTACGTACCGACACGGACACCCTGCGCTCCATCGTGTCCTTCTGCTCCCAAAATTACGCACAGGATCTTTCCCTGACGTCGTTGGAGGAAAATCTGCACTTGAACCGTTACTATATTTCCCATCTGTTCAGCAGTAAGCTGGGCTTGCGGTTCAACGATTACGTCAACTCCCTGCGAATCTCGGAGGCGTGCCGCCAGCTGATGAACTCGGATGACAGCATCACCGCCATCTGCGACCGCGTGGGATTTAACACCCTGCGTACCTTCAACCGCGCTTTTATGAAGCAAATGAACCAGTCCCCCTCGGACTACCGAAAAAATAATCAGCGCCGTGACGGCGCCCCCGCCAAAGCTCCTGCACCTCGCCGCGAGGAATCAGACGGCGACTGCTATTGCCGCTGCGGAGAATAAAATTTCCCGAAAGGACGTAATAGAATCATGAATCGTATTTTAGATATTTCTCTCGCCAAATCGGGCAAGGACAAGATCGACTGGGTGGCGTCCTATATGCCTATTTTAAACACCGTCCGTGCGGAATTTGAAAAAACCAAGCCCTTTGCAGGCAAAAAGATCTCCATGTCCATCCATCTGGAAGCCAAGACCGCCTACCTTGCCAAGGTTCTGCGGGCGGGGGGCGCCGAAGTGTTCGTGACGGGATGCAACCCCCTTTCCACGCAAGACGACGTTGCCGCCGCGCTGGCTGCCGAGGGCTTTACGGTCAACGCCGTTCACGGCGCCTCGGCGGAGGAATACCGTCGGGATCTCATCGCCACCCTGTCCTGCTGTCCCGACCTGATCATCGACGACGGCGGCGATTTTATCGCTCTGCTTCACGGGGATTGCAAGGAGCTGGGCAAAAATCTCATCGGAGGCTGTGAGGAAACCACCACGGGTATCCACCGCCTGCTGGCGCGTCAACGGGCGGGGCTGTTGAATTACCCCATGATGGACGTCAACGACGCCGACTGCAAGCACCTGTTCGATAACCGTTACGGTACGGGACAATCCACGCTGGACGGCATCATGAACGCCACCAACCTGATCGTTGCAGGCAAGACCGTGGTCATCGCCGGCTACGGCTGGTGCGGAAAAGGCTTTGCCATGCGCGCCAAAGGCATGGGCGCCGTGGTCATCGTCACAGAGATCGATCCCATCAAAGCCATGGAAGCCGTGATGGACGGGTTTACCGTCATGCCCATGGACGAAGCAGCCAAGCACGGCGATCTGTTCGTGACGCT
>JAZSMC010000034.1:0-12229 GCA_045535705.1 Eubacteriales bacterium | reverse complement strand
TATTTTTTTTCAATATCATAGGATTGAGGTGGTGCCTTTGCCCACCCAAGGGTCGCGGACGCTGTCCGCGACCCCTTAAGCTGTCTTTTCAAAAGGGGCTCAGGCAACAAAGCCCACGACCTCAATCTGCGTTCTTCTCGCCTCAATACATCTTCTTCCGAATGAACGCCGAGGCACCCAGGGAGAGTAGAAGAATCAGCTCTGCGCCCGAGGCGAGGGCGGATTTGCAACCGGATTTGGATGCCTTTTTGTTGTTGTCGGTGCTTTCCCTGCAGAATCCGCACAAATCGCAGTCTGCGTCATCGTCAGAGGAATACACGTGCTTTTCGGCTTGGCTGTAGCCACAATCGCAAACTTGTTTGTGAAATTGTTCGTTATAAAGCTCCCACGAGTTGTAGGTGTGGTCGAAGGGGGATTCGTGATTGAGGTTGGGGTTTTTGGGCTCGTCGGATTTCAGGAAGTTACAGAGATTGCAGCTTTCATCTTCGGGGGAGTCAAAAACATGATCCTCGTACTGAACGTTTCCGCAGATGCAGGTGCTTTGATGCTTGGTTATACTGTAGCTCGTCCACGTGCTGTAGGTATGGTCGGAGATGGGAGAAACGTACTCCATTTTCATTTCACCGCATTCGGAGCAGGTATAGGTTTTCGTGCCGTTTACGCAGGTGGGCTGCTTGGTAATCGTTTCGTTGCTCCAGTTATGGACGGTGTGATAAGAAACGGTGTAATTTCCCGTTCCGGAATCCCATGCCGTTCCCTTGGTTACGGCGTTCCACTGGGCTTCTGTTCCGCAGAAGGTGATTTGGGCGAGAGAAGCGCACCCCCCAAATGCGCCGCCCCGGATTTCCGTCACGCTGCCGGGAATTCGGATCTGCTCCAGCGAGGAACAGTCCGTGAACGCGCCGTATTCGATGACCGCGACGCTGCCGGGAAGCTCCACTCGTGTCAGATTGACACAACCGGAGAAGGCGGAATGGGAAACATTGGTGATGCCGTCCTCAATCACGATTGTTTGGATTTGATCGACGTAATTTATTGCAGGACGTCCTTCCATTTCTCCGTTTCCGGAAATGGTGAGCGTTCCGTTTTCAAATTCAAACGTCCACGTTGCGCTGATTCCGCAGCTGCCACCGTCATGCGATTGCGCCGCAGAAACGGGTAGGTAAAGGGTGAACGGAATCAGAATGAGAATAAGGGCGAGTCCTAAAGATAATTTTTTCATGCTTGTTTCCTCCGATTGAATATGAATGCAGATTCAAAATTTTGATTGTGTGATATATGAAGGTATAATTACTTGATTTTCCATCTATGGTCTGCAGGGGTGGAGATGGCTCGAAAAGATCAGCATTTAAGATTTAATAAAATTCCGAGCAAGCGGAGCGTTGCGGCGGTTGTTTCGCCGTCTATCGTTGAGACTTTTCCGAACAGGGCAGCAACCGTGCGCGGGCAAAGCCAACGATCTTTACCTCACGTCAATTCCGCCGAAGACGCTGACGCCCTTGACGTAGACGGTAACGGAGCCGGGGTTATCGCGAGTTAGGTCGTCGATGCCGCCGAAGATCGCGAAGGAGTCGGTTTGCACGTTGACGTTAGCAGGGAGAAGAACGTCGATGCCGCCAAACACCGCAACGGCGTCGATAACGCAATCCTTTTCGATGATGGCGTTTCGGAGATCACATTCCACACCGCCGAAGACCGCCACCAGCTCACCGCCGTCAAACACTTCCCCGTCGGGCTTGACTTCACAGCCCGAAAAGACGGCACAGCCCGTTTTTTTATGCGCTCCGTCACTCTTGATCTTGATGACGACGTCGGATTTTTTCTTGAACATCGCGCCGAAGATCAGCTTAAGTCCCACGCCGATGATGATAGCGGGGATCAACAGCTTCCAAAGGATCCCCAAGGGCACGATCCCTTGCCGCCAAAGCAACAGAACCACACCGATGGCAAGCCCCACCAGGTTGCCGATCTTGTCCCGCTCAAAGATCAACCCGTTCAGACATGGGATAATAATAAACAGCGTCCACCAGCCGTCAAAGAACAGATCCACGTCGAGGACGTCAAAGGCGTTCAGGATCAGCACGACGCCTGCTGCAACCAATAACAGTCCCCAAACGATCTTGCTGAACTTTTTCATATATGTAATCTCCTTATACAGATTTTCCAAACACGTCCCAAAGTCCCTCAAAGCGGCGTGTTTTCAACACACGCACCAAAAGAAGTCCCAAAGCCAAACCCGCAACGCCTTGGACTGCATTAAACGGAATGGCAGACAACGCCGCGCCGAAGCCATAGAGGAATCCCTCAAATATGTAATAACCCAACACCATCAGCGTTTCCGCCAATACGCCTGCCGTGATCTGCGCCGTCAGCGGCTTTTTCGGAGTCTTCCACAGCTGAAGGATTCCATGCACCGCCAAGATCATGCACCCCTTGATGACGAAGGTCACGGGAGCGTAAACGGCATAGCCTGCGAACAGATCCGCCAGGCAGGAACCCAGCCCCGCCGCCAAGAAACCGTACCCGGGGGACAGTAGAAATGCCGCCAAAATCACGGGTGCGTCACCCACGTGAATGTAGCCCATAGGCATGGGGAGCTTGATGAGCCACGTTGCCACACAGATCAACGCCGCCATCAAGGCAGAAATGACCAGTTTTTTTGTTTGAAATCGTGTTTTCATTCTCTTACACCTCAACATTCTCAAGTGTGTCAAAGCCCGTTTTCGGTCTTTTGAAACATCTCGTTTATTTTCTTCATAGTATAGCACAAAATTTTAAAAAAATCATCCGTTTTTTTCAAAAAACAAAAAAATTAAAGGCTATAAAAAGCGGAGCCAAACGCAAACCACGTTTGGCTCCTTACAGAATATTAAGCTTTCTTTGCGGATCTTCTTTGGACCAGCTTCACGATCTCCACGATCGGGATCACCAACACGCCCAGTGCGGCGGCGATGAGATATTCGTTCAAGCCAACCGACACGAAACCGAAGGCGTTTGCCAGGAAGGGGATCTCGCACACCAGCGTGGTTGCAACCAACGAACCAAACGCAGCCAGATACAACACCTTGTTGTGCGTCTTCAGTCTGAAAATGCTTCCTCTTTGAGAACGCATATTCAAGCTGTGGAAGATCTCCGCCATGGACATAGTCAGGAACGCCATGGTCATACCGTGGGCGCTATCCAGAGAATTGATCACGTTCCAGCTTCCCGTTTCCATGAAATGTCCCACGAAATAAGACGCCAACACCAGAACGGCAACCAGAAGTCCTTGGTAGATCACGTCAAAGCCCATACCGCCCGAGAAGATCCCCGCTTTTGCGTTACGGGGCTTGCGGTGCATGATGTCGGCTTCCGCCTTCTCCATACCCAAAGCAAGTGCGGGAAGGCTATCGGTCACCAGGTTGATCCAGAGCAGGTGAACGGGCTTGAGAATGGTGAATCCCAACAGGGTTGCGGTGAAAATGCTGATGACCTCGCTCATGTTGGATCCGAGCAGGAACTGAATGGCTTTTCGGATGTTATCGTAGATCCGTCTGCCTTCCTCTACGGCGCCCACGATGGTGGCAAAGTTGTCGTCTGCCAGTACCATGTCGGCTACGTTCTTGGTTACGTCGGTACCCGTGATACCCATACCTACGCCGATGTCGGCGGACTTGATGGAAGGCGCGTCGTTGACGCCGTCACCGGTCATGGCGGTCACGTAGCCCGCTTTCTTCCAAGCGGTGACGATCCTGGTCTTGTGTTCAGGCTGAACACGGGCGTACACGCTGATCTCCTTGAACTGCGCCTCAAACTCCTCGTCGCTCATTTCGTTGAGCATGGAGCCCGTGATAGCGCGTGAGGTTTCGGTCATAATGCCAAGCTCCTTGGCAATGGCAACGGCGGTGTCGATGTGGTCACCCGTGATCATGATGGGACGGATGCCCGCGTGAGAACACTGCACGATGGCGTCCTTGACCTCGGGACGGACGGGATCGATCATGCCGCAAAGTCCCACGAAGCAAAGCTCGGTTTCCAACGCGTCGGGTTCAAAGGACGCGGGCTTCTCTCCGTAAACACGCCGCGCGCAAGCCAGCACGCGCAACGCTTTATCCGCCATGGTCTTGTTTGCTTTGAGGATCTCGGCGGAATACGCTTCGGTCATGGGAACGGGCTTGCCGTCCTTGAGATAATGAGTGCAGCGCTGAATGATCACGTCGGGCGCACCCTTGGTAAACTGGATATAAGAACCGTTATCGTCGTGAACGGTGGACATCATCTTTCTGCCCGAATCAAAAGGAGCTTCGCCCACGCGCGCCAGCTTGACCTTCAGTTCGTTTTTGTTCAGATTCAGCTTATGCGCCCACGCAACCAACGCCGCCTCGGTGGGTTCTCCTGTGACGTTGGCGTCGGAGTCGATCTCCGCGTCGCTGCAAAGCGCCATCGCCGTTGCCAGTTGTTCCTCGTTTTCGCCGAAGAAATCCACCACGGTCATCTTATTCTGCGTCAGCGTACCCGTTTTATCCGAGCAGATGATCTGCGCGCATCCCAGGGTTTCCACCGCCGTCAGCTTGCGGATGATGGCGTTTCGCTTGGACATATTGGTCACGCCGATGGAAAGCACCACCGTCACCACCGCAGCCAAGCCCTCGGGAATCGCCGCTACCGCCAAGGAAACCGCAACCATAAAGGAATCCAGCGCGAAGTCAAAATTGAGATCGCCCGAATGACGGATCAACTGAACGCCGAACACCACCACGCAGATGCCCAGCACCAACCAAGTCAGGGTTTTGGAAAGCTGTCCCAGCTTGATCTGCAAGGGTGTCTGACCTTCCTCTGCCTGCGCCAACGCGTCCGCGATCTTACCCATCTCGGTATCCATACCCGTAGCGGTCACCACGACGGTTCCGCGTCCGTAAACCACGGTGGAGCCCATGTAAACCATGTTCTTTCTGTCGCCGAGAGGCACGTCCTTGGCTCCGTCGGTCAGCTCGATCACGTCGGCGTGCTTGGTTACGGGAACCGATTCACCCGTCAGCGCCGCTTCCTCGATCTTCATGCTGGCGTTCTCTAAAATTCTGGCGTCTGCGGGAACCGCGTCGCCTGCTTCCAGAAGAACGATATCTCCAACCACCAGATCCTCGCTATGAACGATCTGCACCTTTCCGTCACGCAGCACCTTTGAAGTCGCCGCCGACATTTCCTGCAACGCCTCAATGGCTTTTTCCGCCTTGCTCTCCTGATACACGCCCAAAACAGCGTTGATCAGAACCACGGCGAGAATGATGATCACGTCGGCAAAGCCTTCGCCTTCCATCACCGCCAACACGCCGCTGATGGCTGCCGCCGCCAACAAGATCAGGATCATGGGGTCGGCAAGCTGCTCCATGAATCTGCGGAAAATGGATTTGCCCTTGGCTTCCACCAAACGGTTCTTGCCGTTCGCCTCTAAACGCTTGGACGCTTCCTCGGAGGTTAACCCTTCCGCCGTCGCGTTCAAATGCTTGAGGACTTCGCTTGTTTCTGTACAGTAGTGTTTCATAAAAACGCTCCTTTTTTTATTTTCCGATATGAGAATCGCCGCCTCACGCCTTTTTTATACGCAAAAAAGACTTATGCACTCCAAAATGGAACACATAAGTCTTTACAACCCATCCAACAAGACGAATGTATTACCATCGGGAAATACATGAGTCTCGCAATTTAAAACAAGCCAGACCGCATCGGTCAGGATGTTGACTTGCTACGCATTTCAAATACGCTTGCTACTCCCTCATTCGGAATTTGCTCTATGATTATATCACACTTTCCACTTTTTGTCAATAGGTTGCCTTATTTTTTTACAAAAGCTTGATAAAAGGTCGCGGACGCCGTGAGCATCCTCATAGCTTTTGACGAAGGAGAATAAAAAGCTACCCTCGGCGTGAAACGCAAACAAAACGTGTCCTACAGCAGGTAGCTCGTTGACGCTTTTATGTGCGGTGCCTTTTGCGGCTTTTTCGTTTGGTTGCCGACAGTTGAAAAAGATCGGGCGTTTTTCTCCACTCAAAGCTCCAACGGCGCTCCTTTGCCTGACAGGTACAGTAATCAATCGCCGTCAGAAGCACCGCCCCCGCGAAAATCCAAACACCCAGCTTTTTCAAAGTGATTCCTCTCCGCTCCATGCGCTCTCTCCTCTCCCTCATTGCCGTTTCTCCGCCAGCAGCTTGCGTTGCTTCATGCTGCGGTTCATTTTTTCAACGTTTGCCTTGGTGAACAGATACACCGCGAACCAGATCAACCAAAAGCCCACCGCAAAAATCGCGGAAAAGGACAAAAACGGGATCCAGCCATCCGCCAGCCAACCGTTGATCAAATAGATCACCGCGTAGTCCAAATACAGGATGACGCTGTGGATCAAGGCGGCGTACAGCAGGGGCAACCGCTCGATCTCGTACACCACGTTCAGCCCTCCCGCAAAGAACGCCATGACCGAGATCGTCAGAACCCCCAAAACCATCTCTCCCGCGCCGACGCTTTCCACCACGCCGCATCTCCACAGAACCAAATACACGACGGCAAGACAGATGGGGCCAAAGCCCATCGCCACAAGCCCTCGCAAAACGAATTTCTTCACGTGTTGACTCATTTCAGCATCCTCCTTTTCAGCTCAGCCAAGCATCTTCTGGATACGTAATCCACGTAGCCGCTCTGAAACACCGCGTCCACGGCTCCGTTAAAGGAAGTCTTGAACTTGGCAATTCTGTTCTGATTGGCAATGGCGGACTTGTTGATCCGCACGAAATAGGAAGGCAGCAGCGCCTCGGTTTCGGCCAGCGTTTGCTTCAAGCGATAGAGCTTTCCGTCCGCCGCCACAGCCCACACCTTGCGCTCCCGCACCGCCACGCATTCCACCTCGGAAAACAGCAGCTTCACTTGCTCGTCTTCCGTTCTCGCCATCACGAAATCCCGTCCGCCGTAGGAGCGCACCAAATTTTCGATCCGCTCGGTCAACGGGGAGAGTTCCCGCGCGTACACCAGAACCCGTTCTTCGGCGTTCGGATCTATAATCAACTGAAAATCCATCCTGCTCACCCTTTCCTTTCATACGATTTTGCTTTTGAACCCTTGAACTTGTTTTTCCCTCTCACCCGCTTCGCGGGAGCTCTCCCAAAGGGAGAGCCTTTTAGAAGCCTCCCCTCTCTCGGAGGGAGCGCAGTTTAGAAGCCTCCCCCTCTGGGGGAGGTGGCACGCCGCAGGCGTGACGGAGAGGGCAATGCGATTCAAGAATTGAATTGAAAATTAGTATCAATCATCAAAGCCCCTTTTTCTCTCTACGCCATTATACCACAACGCAAAGGAAAAAGGGGCTTTTTCGTTTCATCGGCAGTTTCTTTCGTTTAAGCGGTATTACCGATCCTTAATGGCGTCAACCGGTTTCTTCCGCGCGATCTTGTTCACGGGCAGGAAGCTTGCCAGAAGTGCCACAACCACGCTGATCACCAGCATCAGAACGAATTGACGGACACCGTAATGCAACAGCGTGATGGTAATGCCGTTTCTGTGCATCAGACTGTTGGCAACGCCGATACCCGCCACCACCAACACCGTGGACATCACGAAGTTGATCAGCGCAATGATGAGCGCCTCGCTGAAGAAGATCTTGAACACGTCCGAAGAACGCGCACCCACGGCGCGAAGCACGCCGATCTCACGCTTCTTATAGGAAATGGACGTGGAGATAAAGTTCATAAGCAGCAGTGCCGAGAACACCGCAAATCCGATGCCTACGTACAGGAAGACCTTTGCGCCCACCTCGATGAACTCGTTGAAGGAATTCAAGGTGTCCATTACGGAATTCTGCAACGCGAATTGCAGATCCCCGCTCTCGTCGTAGGACATCTCCACCAAACGGCGGATCACGTCACGGTCGGTCCCCAAAGGAGCCAGCGCGTACGCCCAGATCCCGTTCTTATGCGCCGCGATCTCCTCTTGGTAGAAATACGCGTTGCCGTCGGCTTGCTCGGTGAACCAGGTCTGATAATCCGACATGACGGTGTCACTGATGATCAGATTTCCGTAAGGGTACGCGCTGCTGTCGTACACACCCACCACCTTCAGATCGTAAACACCCAAGGACGTGCTGTGCTGTAGCTCATAGTCTTCCTCAAACCGCTCGATCACCAGTGAGGAGAGGAACTCCTCGGCGTTGGTGCCGCTCAATGCCAAAGTCCTGTCCCGTGCTTCCTGCGCCAACTCTTTTCCGCTGGCGCTGCCGAAGGAATTTTGATGATAGCCGTAAGCGCGATCACCCAAGTACTGGCTATAGAATTGCGACACGATGGCTTTCTTTTCGTCCTCGGTCTTCTCGCTCCACTCGCCCGAAATATGATTGGAACCGTATTCGGAGTCGAACATGATCTGCAGGAATTTCTCGTTGGTCAACAGACTTGCCAGATCCTTTTGCACGAGATTTTCTCGCAGGATCTCCTCGATCTCCCAACGGCTGACCGTGTATTCCCGATCCCCGCTGTTCTTATTTCGCAGAAGGTCGCTCAAAACGTGCTGTCTGAATTGCGAAAATTTCTCGGGGGTAAATCCGTACAGATGCGCCGCGATCTCCACCATTTTTTCATTCACCGATTGCTCTGCCTCGTGGGGATCCGCGTGCTGTCCGTATTGAGCAGTCGCAGCCACCAAACGGTCATAATAGCTCGCGCCCGCGTCGGTCGCATCCCAGGCGCCCTGGTCAAACAAGCCTGCCGCGATGGCAGCATCCGCCAGCTTCTTTTCGTCCAGCTCCAGCTTGACCTCTTGCGGATACAGATTCTCCACTACGGAAGAAGGCAGAACGATCTCGTCAGCCGCCAGCTCGGTACGGTCCACGCCGTCCAGCCAAGTGATGGGCAAATGCGTCAGCGCGGAGCCGGTCGCACCCTCGCTGAATCGGTTATCGAAGGGCATCGCTTCATTTTTTCCGTCCTCGTCCCCATCGGAAGGAACGCTGACTGAAATATAATATCCGCTCTTCCATCCGCTGAAGTAGGTGCCCAAATGCTGCGTCTGCGTGGGCATCATGGCGGAAAGCGCCTCAATGTCGTCCGCGGTGGTAAAGCCGAGGGCGTGGAAGCCGTAATTCAATTCGCTCATCAGCTCCATGCGAAGCACGCTCTCCACCAGCACGTTGCCTTCATCCTGACCGGGAACGGCGTTTTCATCCTCGGGAAGGAAGGCTTCGTAGCGAGTGTAATCAAATTGAGTATCCACCACACCAACGATCTCAAAGGAATATCCCTTGCCGTTGACCAGGTTCAATCCGTTGGACAGGGTGATATGCTTTCCGATGATGGAGTTGTCCCCCGAGGGATCCATGGTCAAAGCGCCTGCCGCCACGTTTTCCTTAAATTCGGCATTCTGGAAGCCGTATTCCTTGAACTGACGGTAGAGCAGCTCGGTAACGGCGATCTCGCCCTGCTTTTCGGGCAGACGTCCCGTCACGGTGTATCCCACGTTTTCCATATTATCCGAGCTGAATTCCACCAATCCGTGGAGTTTCCCCGTATACGCCTCGGTGCCCGCGTAGGACTTCATCATGCTTGCAACCGAAAATCCGCCGCTGGCACTGTAATAGCCGTTGCCCGTGGATCCTGTAAACACGGGAACGAAGTCCAGCCCCGTGGTTTCACGGAGATACGCCAGATCCTCGTCGTTGAGTCCCGCATTGTTGAAGTAAACGTACTGTTCGCCGTCGGCATAGGTGGTGGTGTGACGAACGCCCACCGTCACCGACGCGTTTTTCACGTTGGAATCCGCCAAAGAATCCACGGCGGAAGTCAGCTTGTTATACGCCGCCATGCTGTCGGCAAAGCCGAAGAAGGCGAAGGCGATCATGGAGAGCAGTACCGTCATCACCAGGCGGAACTTTTTGTGCTTCAAGCCCCCCGAGCCCATCTTCAAAGCATTCTTGGCGGGAAGCTTGGAGCGGATGAAGCGACTATCCTTCTTTTCGTATTTCTTCAGCTTGACATCCTTTTCCGCGTCGGTCCCCTCAAAGACCGACATGGTTCCCCGTTCGCTGATCCCCGCGGCGGAGCGAAGCTCGTTGTTCACCCGATCGTCGCCCGACAAAAGAATATCTCCCGAATTGTTCTCCAGATATTCGTTGATCATCTTCAGATCCTTGTCTGTCAGGCGGTAACCGCCCTTGATCCGCAGGATCTGTCCGCCGATCCGATCGATCCCCTCGGTGAGCTTTTCGCTTTCGTGCTCGTGCTTGGTCACGTCGGAAATGATCTTTCCGTCGGCAAGCTCCACGATTCTGTCGGCGTAACGCTCGGCAAAATCACGGTCGTGGGAAACGATCAGCACCAGCTTTTCGCGGGACAGCTGCTTCAGGGAATCAAAGATCTGTTTTCCCGTATTGGAATCCAGGGCGCCCGTAGGCTCATCCGCCATGATGATCTGAGGCTCCTTCACCAGCGCTCTGGCGATGGCGACTCTCTGCTTCTGACCGCCCGACAGCTCGTTGGGCTTCCGCTTGGCGTAGTTGAGCAGATCCACCTGCGAGAGGATCTCGTTGATCTTCTCCGAGGTTGCTTTTTTACCTTGCAGCTCCAGCGCAAGAGCGATATTGGCGCCCACGGTGAAATCGTCCAGCACGTTGTATTCCTGGAAAATGAATCCGATGAAGGTGTTTCTGTAAGCGTCGAAGTCCGAGCCTGCAAAATCCTTCGAGGACTTTCCTTTGATGATAAATTCGCCGCTGTCGTAGCTATCCAAGCCGCCCATGATATTGAGCAACGTGGATTTACCGCTTCCCGATTTACCCAGAATGAACACCATTCCCGATTCGGGGAACGAGATGCTGACGTTATCCAGAGCCTTGACCGATTCCCCGGTCTTGGAACGGTAGACCTTGGTCAGATTGCGTATCTCAAGCATTTGTTATATCCTCCTTTGACTATTGAGATGCGATTTCTTTGGCTCTATTATACCATGGAAAAGAGCCCACTGTCAATTCTTTTTTTGACGGAATCCGTGATTTCTCCGAAATTTGTAACTTCGTCACGGAAACGCCTCTGCGAAAATGGTATAATAATACAAAATACGCCGTCAAATCCCCCGAATCAAGTATGGAACACAGGAAAAGCCATCGTCAATCCGTCCAAGCGGAGCCCCTCAAAAAAGGACTTTGGAATGGATTTTGACAAAAAACGAAAAAATCAAAAAAAAGCCGAAAAACCACTTGCTTTTTTGGGGTAAAGAATGTATAATATAGAGTGAAAGATTGTGCAAAGAAGGGAAGTAATGATATGAACGAAATTTACGAAGGCTGGAATGGCTTCCAAGGCGGAACATGGACCAAGGAGATCAACGTCAGAAGCTTTATCAAGCATAACTACACTCCCTACGACGGAGATGAATCCTTTTTGGAAGGACCCACGCAGGACACTCTGGCGCTCTGGGATCAGGTCATGGAGCTGACCAAGCAGGAAAGAGCCAACGGCGGCGTGCTGGATATGGATACCAAGGTCATCTCCACCATCACCTCTCACGCCCCCGGTTATCTGGACCGGAGCAAGGAGAAGATCGTCGGTCTGCAGACCGAGAAGCCTCTCAAGCGCGCCTTGATGCCCTTTGGCGGTATCCGTATGGCGGAAAAGGCTTGCGCGGACAATGGGTATACCATCGATCCCGAGGTAAAGGAATTCTTCACCAAATACAGAAAAACGCACAACGCAGGCGTGTTTGACGCATATACCCCCGAAATGAGAGCTTGCCGCTCCAGTCATATCATTACCGGTCTTCCCGACGCTTACGGCAGAGGACGCATCATCGGTGACTACAGACGGGTGGCGCACTACGGCGTGGACCGTTTGATCGAGGATAAGATGGAGCAGAAGGAAACCACTCGCTCCACCATGTATTCCCACGTCATACGCGACAGAGAGGAGCTCTCCGAGCAGATCCGCGCGCTGGAAGAGCTGAAGGAGATGGCACTCTCCTACGGCTTTGATATTTCCAAGCCCGCTCGCAACGTCAAGGAAGCCATTCAGTGGCTCTACTTCGGTTATCTGGCGGATGTGAAGGAGCAGAACGGCGCCGCAATGTCCCTGGGACGCACGTCTACGTTCCTGGATATCTACGCGGAAAGAGATCTGGAAAACGGCGTGTTCACCGAAAAAGAGATCCAGGAAATGGTGGTCCTCTTCATCATGAAGCTCCATTTGGTCAACTTCGCCCGCACCCCCGAATACCACGCCGTGTTCTC
>JAZSMC010000067.1:0-7673 GCA_045535705.1 Eubacteriales bacterium | reverse complement strand
TTAAACCCTTTTTGAAAAAAGCGTTTAAGAATCCCAAAAACTTTCAACGAAGAAATTATAGGCTACCCACCGAGGGGAGTGCGAACAAAGCATTTCCTACCGAGGGTAGCTCGTTGAAAGTTTTCGTCCCGAACCATACTTTGGGTGCGACATCACCCTGCATGGGGAAGTCCCATTTACGGACGGGAAGGTACTGTCGCAAGCCGTCAGGTACCGCCACCCTGCCGGCTCCAAAGGTCGCGGACGCTGTCCGCACCTGCTTAAGGGACTTTTGAAAAAGTCCCTTAAGAATCCTCAAAACTTTCAACGAAGGGGAATATAAAAGATACCCTCGAAAGGAAGTGCGAACAAAGCATTTCCTACAGAGGGTAGCTCGTTGAAAGTTTTCGTCCCGAACCACACTTTGGGTGCGACATCACCCTGCATGGGAAAGTCCCGTTTGTAGACGGGAAGGTACTGTCGCAAGCCGTCAGGTACCACCACCCTGCCGGCTCCATGAAGTTAGATTTTATATGGGATCATATTCCGATGATATCACTCCACAAAAAGTGATACTTTTTCGGGAGAGAATTTAGGGTGGCGGTACCTAAATTCTTGCGGGAGCTAATCTACCGTCCGTACACGAAACTTGCCCATGCAGGGTGATGTTACTGTGATGTAAAAAACTGTAGCAAAAACTTTCTTTGCCAAACAATCGAGGGCGCACGTTGTTCGCACACCCTCGGTAGGACATCTATTCCTTTTCGTTGAAAGTTTTTGGAATTCTTAAAACCTTTTTTCAAAAAGGTTTTAAGCGGAGCGCGAGGCAGAGCCTCGCGACCTTCGGGTGTGGGCAAAGCCCACGACCTTATAGCAGAGCCTCGCGACCTTATGAGAACTCTGTCAGATGTTCCCGCAGATAGGGGGCAAGGACGGGCTCCAAAGGTGGCAAGGCGCGGTAGGCGTCATCGAAGGCGAGAAACGCTTCTTGGTGTTCCAGAATTTCAGCGAAGTCGGGCTGATAGCCGTGGACCGAGAAAAAGTCTTGACACAGTTGCTTTTGTTGGACGGCTCCGATGACGTCCAGGCAATCGGTCACGTGGCAAGCCAGTCCGCCGTTGCGTTTGAAGAAATGCTCCACGCCGTAGGTCTGCACGTCGGATTCAAAATAAGAGAGGATGAACGCGATCCGAGGCGCACCCGTCAGATGCGATGCCCAATCGGCGGGCGAGCCTTTTTTCTTTTTGCCCAGCAGAGTGTCCAGTGCTTTGTCGGTTCGGTAGAGCAGAGCGGAGATCAGCTCGTCGTCCGCAAGTGCCGACAGTTCTTGCAGTGACATGGCGGCGTAGATGGCGTTTTGACGGTCCATTTCCGCCATTGCGGTGAAAATATATTTTTGCGCGGAAAACAATTCCTTGATTTTGGAGATCAGTCCCATAATTCCCTCCGTTGACGGTTGATGTTTTCATTATACCATGGGGGAGAGGATTTGTCAACAGAAAGCGACTTGTTGATGAGAAATTATTGTTTTTTGGAAAAGAATATCGCCGTTTCCTCTTTGATCTCTTTTCGCATGAGGAACAGTACCGCCAGATTGATGGCAGTCAATGCGGCGATGGCAAAGTCCGAAAGGCTCCAAACGGCGTTGGGGGCTATGGCGGCGCCCACGGGGATGCAAAGGCAGAACGCCAGAAAATAGAGGACGACGTATCTTTTTTTGGTCGTGATGGCGCGAACGCTTTCCAAGCCGTAGCCTGCCCAGCAGACCACCGTGGCGTAACCGAAGCAGAAGATGGCGGCGGCGAAAAAGATCTCCGACCAATCCCCCAGCACGGCAGAGTAGGCTTTCACCGTCATCATGACGGGGGAGAGCCCGAAGTCGTGGAGATCGGGGAACACCGCCAGGATCACAAGAGCCGTCAGCGTGCAGAGCAGGATGGTGTCCACGAAGACTTCAAAAATTCCCCAAACACCCTGTGCGGCGGGCGAATCGGTGCCGGATGCGGCGTGGGCGGTGGGGGCAGTGCCGCACCCTGCTTCGTTAGAAAGCAGACCTCGCATGGTCCCCACGCGCAGCGCCCGTGACGTGAGAAAACCGATCACTCCCCCTGCGGCGCCTACGGGAGAGAAGGCTTCCGCGAAAATGCGTCCCAGAATGGGGAGAATGGTGTCGTGGCGGAGCCAGAGAACCGCAAGGGACAGGATCAGGTAGCCCCCCGACATGATGGGGACCAGATATTCGGTCAGTGCCGAGATCCCTTTTGCCCCTTTGACGATGACGGGAGCGGTGATGGCAAGGAGAAGCAATCCGCAGGGAAGGGCAGGGATACCGAAAATGCCGTCGAAGGCGGACACCACGGCGTTGACCTGGATGACACATCCCATGGTGAAGGCGTCCAGAATAATCAGTAAGGAAAACACCACCGAAAGGATTGCTCCGAATTTTGGAAGTCTTTTCTCGGCAAAACAGGCGCGGATGTAGTAGGCGGCACCGCCGTAATGGGAACCGTCACGATGCGTTTTGCGGTGCTTCACTGCCAGCAGGATCTCTCCGTATTTCAGGATCATGGCAAGAAGCGCGGAGATCCACATCCAGAAAACGGCGCCTGCGCCACCGATCAGAATGGCGTTGGCTACCCCCACGATATTGCCCACGCCAAGCGTCCCTGCCAGAGCCAGTGTCACGGCACGAAATGGGGATATTCCGTCGGCGGATGGTTTTTTTAAGGCTCGGACCATGCCGCGAGGGGAGATCAACGGTCTTCCGCGGAGATAAACGAGGAAGAAAACGCCGCCGAGCAGCAGACAAACGGGGATCAAGCCCCCCGTGAGAAGCCAGTGGATCACGTTGTTCAAAAGGACTCCTTTCTCGCAGAAAACGAAT
This sequence comes from Eubacteriales bacterium, assembly GCA_045535705.1. Lineage (GTDB taxonomy): Bacteria > Bacillota > Clostridia > Oscillospirales > CAG-272 > UMGS1865. The sequence goes on along the minus strand of JAZSMC010000067.1, from coordinate 4,810 downwards.
GGAATCTGCGCTGGGATTCGTTCATATGATATTCGTTCACATAATAAGATATGAACGAGCCGTCAAAACTATGTTTTCCGTCTTTGGAAGCAAACGGGAACCCTGATATTTCTATTATATTGTTAAAAGTATGTGAACTTTGGCAAAAAGCTCTTGATTTTTTCCAAAATAAGGTTAAAATAGTAGCATACGGTTAGCACTCGCGAGTTTTGAGTGCTAACTCGAAAATGCGATAATATTTGACATAATATATAGGAGGATTTCAAATATGAACATCACACCGTTGGCAGACAGAGTGGTCGTGAAGCTCGTGGAAGCCGAAGAAAAAACGAAAACGGGAATTTTTCTCACCGCATCCGCCCAGGAGAAGCCCCAGGTGGCAGAGGTGGTTGCAGTTGGACCCGGCGCGTATTCCGACGACGGGAAGCTGATCCCCATGGACGTAAAGGTTGGGGATAAGGTGATCACAGGAAAGTATTCCGGCACCGAAGTGAAGATGGATGGGGTGGAATACACCATCGTGAAGCAAAGCGACATTCTCGCAATCGTTGAGTAACATATAGGAGGATCTTGAATCATGGCAAAGGATATTCTTTACGGAACAGAAGCCCGCGACGCTTTGGTGCGCGGTGTGGATAAATTGGCAAACACGGTGAAGATCACGTTGGGGCCCAAGGGCAGAAACGTGGTGCTTGACAAAAAATACGGCTCTCCCCTCATCACCAACGACGGTGTGACCATCGCCAAGGAGATCGAGTTGGAGGATGAAGCCGAGAACATGGGCGCGCAGCTGGTGAAAGAGGTTGCCACCAAGACCAACGACGCGGCAGGTGACGGTACCACCACCGCAACCCTGTTGGCACAGGCGTTCGTGCGCGAGGGCATGAAGAACGTGACTGCGGGCGCAAATCCCATGGTGCTTCGCAAGGGTATGAAGAAGGCGGTTGACGCGGCGGTTGCTGCTCTGATCGCAAACTCCAAGAAGGTGAACGGTTCGGCGGATATTGCCCGCGTTGGAACCGTATCCGCAGGCGATGAGGTGATCGGTCAGCTGATCGCAGACGCTATGGAAAAGGTGACCACCAACGGCGTGATCACCATTGAGGAGTCCAAGTCTGCCGACACCTATTCCGAGGTGGTCGAGGGAATGCAGTTTGATCGCGGCTATCTCTCTCCCTATATGGCAAGCGACATGGATAAGATGGAAGCGGTCATCGACGACGCACTGCTTCTCATCACCGACAAGAAGATCTCCAACATTCAGGAGATCCTGCCTCTCTTGGAGCAGATCGTTCAGGCAGGCAGAAAGCTGTTGATCATCGCCGAGGACGTTGAGGGCGAAGCGCTCACCACCTTGGTTCTGAACAAGCTGCGCGGCGTATTCAACTGCGTTGCGGTGAAGGCTCCCGGCTTTGGTGACAGACGCAAGGAAATGCTTCAGGATATTGCGATCCTCACGGGCGGTCAGGTGATCTCCTCTGAGATTGGATTGGAATTGAAGGATGCATCTATTGAAATGCTCGGTCAGGCTCGCCAGGTGAAGGTGAACAAGGAGCATACCATCATCGTTGGCGGTTACGGTGCAAGTGAGGACATTAAGGCTCGCGTGAACCAGATCAGAATTGCCATCGAGGAGACCACTTCCGACTTTGACCGCGAGAAGCTCCAGGAGCGTCTTGCGAAGCTGGCCGGCGGTGTTGCCGTGATCAAGGTTGGCGCTGCTACCGAGGCAGAAATGAAAGAGAAGAAGCTCCGCATCGAGGACGCGCTCAACGCGACCAAGGCGGCAGTAGAGGAAGGCATCGTTGCAGGCGGCGGAACCGCTTACCTGAACGTGATCGCAGACGTTTCCAAGCTGCTTGATCAAGTGGATGGCGACGAAAAGACCGGTGTTCGCATCGTGCTGAAGGCTCTGGAGGAGCCCGTTCGTCAGATCGCGGTGAACGCAGGCTTTGACGGTGGCGTGATCGTGGATAAGATCCTCACCAGCGGAAAGATCGGATACGGCTTCGATGCTTACAACGAAACCTACTGCGATATGGTTTCCTACGATATCATAAATCCCACCAAAATAACACGCAGCGCGCTGCAGAATGCGGCGTCCATCGCATCCGTGATCCTCACCACCGAGGCTGTGGTTGCGGATCAAAAGGAAGAAACTCCCCCCGCGGCACCTGCTGGCGGCATGGGCGGCGGAATGTACTAATATAAGAAAAGGAAAAGACCTTGGGAGAGGGAGAACTTCTTGGAAGAAGTTCTCCCTCTCCCAAACCCACTTCCTCTCAAGAACTTTTCCACCGCACTCCATCCGCGAAGCAGGACGGAGTGCGGTGGAAAATCATTTTTTGGAATGGGTTTGATTGGGAGATATGAGGAATTTGCGAAAAACTATTGACTTTTATGCAAATATCTGTTATAATATGCGTAATCAATGATTGAGGAAAGGAGAACACACTTTTTCAAATGGAAGGCGACAGTTGCGATCGAAGTTGCGATCGACCTCCCTCTGATCCGAATATAGATGCGTGTTGGCATAGTCGAGCCTTGCGGAAATCGTAAGGGGCTGTGTCTTTTTGCCGTTCTATTTTTCAAAAAATAAAATCAGAAGGAGATTATAAAATTTATTATGAACATATGGATTATGCTTTTGGTGCAGGTGGTGTTGATTACGCTGAACGCCGTATTTGCCTGTGCCGAGATTGCCGTGATCAGCGTAAATGAAACCAAATTGGATAACCTTGCGGAGCAGGGAAACAAAAACGCCAAGAAGCTTCGCAAATTGATCAACCAGCCCGCAAAATTTTTGGCTACCATTCAAGTTGCCATCACGCTGTCCGGATTTTTGGGAAGTGCGTTGGCGGCGGATAATTTTGCCGAGCCATTGGCGAATTGGATTCACAACGGCTTGAAATTTACACTGATTCCCATGGAAGGACTCAAAACGCTTTGCGTGATTCTGATCACGTTGATCCTTTCTTACATCACGTTGGTGTTTGGAGAACTGGTTCCCAAGCGCGTGGCGCAGAGAAGATCCGAAAAATTGGCGTTGCAGATCGCGCCGTCTATCAGCGTGATCGCCAAGCTGTTTGCCCCCATCGTTTGGTTGTTGACCGTATCCACCAACGGCGTGCTGCGGTTGCTGGGAATTGATCCCAACGCCACCGAGGAAACCGTCAGCGAAGAAGACATTCGTATGATGGCGGATGCGGGAAGCAAAAAAGGACTTATCGACGAGGACGAGAACGAGTTGATCCAGAACGTGTTTGAGTTTGACGATATCACGGCGGGCGAGATCGCAACGCACCGTACCGAAGTCGTTCTGCTTTGGACTGAGGAAAGTGACGAGGAATGGTACAATACCATTCGGGATAACCGTCATACCATGTATCCTATCTGTGACGGAAGCCCCGACAACGTCGTTGGTGTGCTGAACTCCAAGGACTATTTCCGTATGGAGAACAGAAGCCGTGAGGAAGTGCTGGAAAAGGCTGTTCGTCCCGCTTACTTCGTCCCGGATTCGGTGACGGCAGACGTGCTGTTCCGCAATATGAAAGCAAAGAGTACATCTTTTGCCGTGGTGTTGGATGAATACGGCGGAATGGAAGGCATCGTAACGGTCAACGACCTGGTAGAGTGCTTGGTTGGTGACCTGACGGTAGACGACGATCCCGAAGAAGAAGTGATCCCCGTGATCGAGAAGCTGGAGGACGACGTTTGGAAGATTCGCGGTGAAGCTACCGTGGACGAGATCAAAAAAGAACTGGAGATCGAGCTTCCCGAAGGCGATTTTGATACGTTCAACGGCTTGGTGTTTTCCAAGCTGGATGAAATTCCGGAGGACGGAAGTGAGTTTGAGGTGGAGTTTGAGAATTTGACCATCAGCGTCAACGACGTACTGAACCACCAAGTGGAAACCGCCATGGTGCGAGTGATCCGTCCCGAACCCACCGAGGAAGACGAGAGCGAAGAATAACTGACGGCGAATAAAAAAGGGCGCAGTCCTTGGAGGGATTGCGCCGCTTTTTTCAAAGGAGACATAGCGATGATTCAAAAAATCATGTTCGTGTGCCACGGAAACATTTGCAGAAGCCCCATGGCGGAAATGATTTTGAAAAAACTCTTGGCGGAAAGAGGATTGCGGGAGCGGTTTGAGGTGCGTTCCTCTGCCACCAGTACGGAAGAAATTTGGAATGGAGTGGGAAATCCCGTATATCCACCTGCGAAAGCGGAGTTGCAAAAGCATGGAATTTCCTGCGAGGGAAAACGGGCGGTGCAGTTGCAAGAGAAGGATTATGGAGTGTACGATCTGTTCGTTGGGATGGATTCTGCCAATGTCAGAAATATGCACCGTATTTTGGGTGGGGATCCCCAAAAGAAGATCCGAAAGCTAATGGACTATACCCAGCGCGGCGGTGATGTTGCCGATCCGTGGTATTCTGACCGTTTTGACATTGCGTATCAAGATATTTACGAGGGATGCGTGGCGCTACTGGAGTGGATTTTAGAGCATCAAGAAAATAAATGTGGATTCTGAACCCAAACGCGCGCTATCATGCGGTGAGATACCAAAGTTTGGTGTAGGCGCGCGTTCCTTGAATATTTCCAAGCGAACTTTGAAATATTCGTGGGTTGAATCAGAAAGTTCACTCGAAAAAAGAATGACCGTGAAACTGTGGTTTCAAATGTTGAATGGGATTCTGAACCCAAACGCGCGCTATCATGCGGTGAGATACCAAAGTTTGGTGTAGGCGCGCGTTCCTTGAATATTTCAAAGTGAACTTTGAAATATTCGTGGGTTCAATCGAAAAGT
>JAZSMC010000036.1:0-15631 GCA_045535705.1 Eubacteriales bacterium | reverse complement strand
ATTTTTGAACATGTTGGGCTGATTCCTCAAACCATAGTATCTCAAAATGTCGCCTTCAAGCTTCCATCTGCTTTGAATATCGTACATAGTAACTCCTTTCTTCTTCGATATGTTATACCGTACTGATGTAAAATGCACTTTCGAGTTTTGCTCAAAAGTAACATTTGTCCTTAATTATTATTTCCTTTTGCAGTGGTGATAGATGAAATAAGTAATTTGCGAATTTTACTACACTTGGCAAACATATCCTTGTATTCTTCCTCGGTTATCATATGGGTATCTTTGAACAAGCCGAGCCAATAATCGGTTTCGTAGCACTCTTTGAGTGCGATTTGAAACTTGTTGATAAAATCCGCCTTGCTTGCAGCATAGTTGGCTTCATGTATATTTGCGCCTATACTGGTACCACTACGCAACACTTGATTTAACAAAACATTGCTTTTGCGATTTTCTTTAATATCGGTGCAAAGATTGACTATATCAACTGCAAATTGCTTTGATAAATCGACAAGGAAATTTTCTTTCATCGCAATCCCTCGTTTTAGAATGATTTGACGGCGTTGCCGTCATGAATTGATGCTGTCGCATCATGATTTCTCGCGCTATCGCGCTCCATGAATTGAATTGCGCATCCATCCCTATGCGCCCGCAGGCGCAATTCATGGCAAAGCCAATTCATGAGTGCGACGCACTCAATTCATGCGCTCGCGCAATTCATTGTCGAGTCGTCGTTTGAGACAAACGACGGACTCGACATGCCCCGTCCTTGGGAACAAATCCACCGGCGTAACAACCCCAATTTCATATCCATACTCTGCAAACACCGCACAATCCCTCGCCAGCGTATCGGGATTACAAGATACGTACACCACGCGAGGGACACCGTGGGCGGCGATCCCCTCGATCAATTCGGGTGTCGTGCCCTTGCGGGGGGGATCCAAAACCACCACGGCGTTGGTCAAGCTTCCTTTTTCTTCCGCCGCTTTCTTCAAAAGTCCTTGCGGATCGGACGCGTCACCACAGAAGAAAGATGCATTGGTAATGCCGTTTCGCACGGCGTTTTCCGTGGCGCTGTTTGCCGCCTGCTCCACGATCTCCATGCCCAACACCTCGCCTGCCGCGTCCGCCATAGACAGTCCGATGCTCCCGATACCGCAATACAAATCCAATAAAAGCTCGTTGCCCGTTAAGCACGCCCGCTCTTTTGCGATTCCGTACAGCAATTCGCAAGCGTCGTGATTCACCTGATAAAAGGATTGGGGGGTGATCCGAAAGGTCAATCCGCAAAGAACGTCCTCGATCCACTCGCTGCCCCACAGCAAGCGGTACCGCTCTCCCAGCACCACGTTGGTGTTTTCGGCATTGATATTGATCATGATGGAACGAATCTGCGGAAACCGCTTGACCACGGCTTCGATCAGCTCCCGTTCGGCAGGCAATCGGTCTGCCGTGAGAACCGGACAAAGCATGATCTCTCCCGTTTTCACACCCTGACGCAAATAAATATGCCGCAAAAGCCCTTTTCCGGACTCCTCGTCGTAGGCGGGAATATGATAACGGTTTGCGAAATCGCAAAGAAAAGCTACGATCTCGCCAAATATCCGCGGCTGCAAGCGGCAATCATCCGCGGGAACGATACGATGGGACGCGTTTGCGTAAAATCCCGCGTAAAGCTTCCCGTCCTTGCCTTTTTGCACGGGGTACTGGGCTTTGTTGCGGTAACCGACGACAGAATCGGCATGGCGAACCGATTCCACCTCTACGTCGAACAATCCAACCTTTCGGAAAGCGTTCTGCACGTATCGGCGCTTCAATTCCAATTCATGCCCATACGTAATATGACGGTAAGCACAGCCGCCGCAACCAAGGGCGGCTGTGCAAAGATCCTCTTCGGTTCGGTGAGGGGACGGGATCAGGATCCGCTCGGGGCGCGCCACCAGATAATTCTTGGTGACTTTAATGACCTTTGCTTCCAGTTCGTCGCCCGTAACGCCACCTCGCACGAACACCGTCTTGCCCGTATCCTCTCCTGCGTTCTCCAAATGTCCCACGCCGCATCCCAGATTGTTGATATCGGTGACGCGGAGCCGAATCAAGTCGTTTTTTTGCATCAGACGTAATATTCCTTCCCGTTTTCCAAGCAAAGACAGCCCATCTTTCCACCGTTCATCACGCCGCAATCCAGGAAAATGCTCCCTTCTCCGTAGGTGATCTTTCCGCTTTCGGTGGGATGGTGCCCCACGATCACGGTGGTTCCTTCCATCAAGGGACGGGTTGCGTCCAGAGGCTCTCCAAAGAAGTCCTCGGGAAGATAATCTTCCAGGTCACTGTCGGGGGAATAGTCCGCGATTCCCGCGTGTACCATCAGATAGCTTTTGCCGTCAATTTCGGCTTCCTCAAACAGCGCAAGGTCGCAAAGATAATCCAACACGCCCTCTCTCTGTTCCTCGTCCAGCGCGCGAAAACCCTCCAAAGTTGGCTGACCGCCGTCCTGCACCCACGCCGTCATCTCGGCGATATAGTCACCGTCGGGCGCGGCTCCGCTTTTGAGCATCTTATCAAAGCCCGTGAGCAATTTCGCGGCGCGGTAATCATGCTCCCCCGCCACGGAATACACGTTCACTCGAACGCTCAGGTCCGCGATCAGCTCCATGGATTGCTCACCGTAGTCCACCAGATCGCCCAAAACGTACATCAAATCGTCGTCCTCAAAATGAATGACCTTCAAAAGCTCTGTAAATTTATCGTAGTTGCCATGCAAATTCGACACCACGTAGGTCATAATTCTCTCCGTTCCGTCCCGTCCTGCGGGACTGTGTTTATTTATTGATTGATCGGTTTACGACAGTTGGGCGCTTTGGCGCTCCAGCATAGAGAGCAAGGTCGCCTCGTCGATGACGGGCACTCCTAATTGATTGGCTTTGGTCAGCTTGGAGCCTGCCGCCTCTCCCGCCACCACGAAAGAGGTTTTAGCGGACACCGAACCCGCCGTTTTTCCTCCTGCCATCCGAATTTTTTCGGACGCCTCATCTCTGGTCATGGTAGGGAGCGTTCCCGTCAGAACGAAGGTCAATCCCGCAAAGAAATCGTCACGGGGGCGGTGCAACGGTTCCGTGATCAGCCCCGCCTCCGACAATCGCTCACAGAGATCCCTGTTTTGGGGATGCGAGAAAAAGTTCACCACACATTCGGCTGTGATCTGCCCGAAATCCTGCAAGGAGCAAAGCTCCTCAACGGTGGCGTTCATACATCCGTCCAGCGAGCCGAAATGCTGTGCCAAGGCAGCCGCCGCTACCTCGCCCACGTTACGGATCCCCAGCGCGTAGATCAACCGCTCTAAGCCCGCCGACTTGGAATTTTCGATAGCCGTAATGAGGTTTGCCGCCGATTTTTCCCCCATACGCTCCATGGATTGGATCTCCTCGGCGCGCAGAGAATACAGATCTGCCGCATCCCGAATCAAGCCGTCACGCAACAGTGCCTCCACGATCTGCGGGCCCAAGCCGTCAATATTCATGGCGTCCTTGGACGCAAAATGCTCGATACCTCTCGAAAGCTGGGCGGGACACCGACTGTTGGTGCATCTGGTCGCCGCGCCCTCGTCCGCATCGTAGAACACGGGTTCTCCGCAGGACGGACAGCGATCGGGCATCGCAAATTTGGGAAGCTCAACGCTTCTCAATTCCCCGTGCGACCTCACCACCTCGGGAATGATATCCCCCGCTTTCTGAACCGTAACGATATCTCCTACGCGAATATCCTTTTCCCAGATAAATTCCGCGTTGTGGAGCGTGGCTCTGGAAACCGTGGTTCCCGCCAAACGAACGGGAGATAGGATCGCCGTGGGAGTCAACACGCCCGTGCGCCCCACCGCGATCTCCACGCCTTCCAGCTTCGTTTGCTTTTGCTCGGGGGGGAATTTGTACGCCACCGCCCACTTGGGTGTCTTGGTTCCCTCTCCCAAGCGAACGCGATCTGCCAAGGCATCCACCTTGATCACCACGCCGTCGACGTCGTATGCAAGATCGTCACGCATCTCTCCCAAACGGCGAATATGGGAAACGATCTCATCGGCAGACGCAAACCGTCCGCGATGCTCCAACACGCAAAAGCCCAATTCCGCAAGACGCTCCAGCGTTTCGGTGTGGGATATGGGGGCGTGACCGTCGGCATAAAGTGAGCCCTCTTGGAAATTGAACACGAAAATATCCAAGCCTCTCTCCGCCGCGATCTTGGGATCCAACTGCCGCAGGGAGCCTGCCGCCGCGTTTCTGGGATTTGCCAACAGCGCCTGCCCAGCCGCTTCACGAGCTGAATTCAGCCGTTCAAACACCCGTCTTGGCATATACACCTCTCCGCGTACCGTTAACGTCAGCGGCTCAGTCAAGGTGAGTGGAATAGAAAACACTGTGCGCAAATTCTGCGTCACGTCTTCCCCTTCCTGCCCATCTCCTCTGGTCGCGCCCTGCACGAACACGCCGTTCTCATAGCGCAAGGACACCGAAAGACCGTCGATCTTCGGCTCCACGGAATAAACCGCGTTGGGAACGGTTTGCTTGACTCGCTTTAAAAATTCTTCCAGTTCTTCAAAGGAGAACACGTCGTCCAAGGAATCCATCCGCACCGTGTGCGTCACTTTTTCAAATTTATCCAGAGGCTTTCCGCCCACCCGTTGCGTGGGGGACGCAGCATCAAAAAACTCCGGATGCGCTTCCTCTAAAGCCTTCAGCTCCGCGTACATCCGATCATATTCGTAATCCGAGATCTCGGGGGCATCCTCCACATAATACAGCTTTGCGTGATACAACAGCGTTTTCCGAAGCTCCGCGATTCTTTGCTCCACGTTGTGATCGGACATCCAAAACACCTTCCCATTCTGCTTTTAACAGCAATTTGAGCGCAGAACTGCGCTCACCTTTTATTATACCAAAAAAACACAGTTCTGTCAATCCCATTCCCTTACTTTTTCATTTTTTCTTTTGACATTTTAAACAAAATTTCAAAATAATGTAAAATATATTTGTTTCTTGTTTACATCCATTTCTTTTTATGGTATAATGAAAGAGCAATGAGCAGATCCACTGCTCTCGCACACTCCCGAAAGAAAGGATCAAGGTAGAAACATGAAAATTACAGTTATCGGAAGACAGATGAACGTTTACGACGAGATGAAGGAGCTCGTTGAGAAAAAGCTTGCTAAATTTGATAAGTATTTTAACGGCGCAGGGGAAGCAACCGTCACCTTGAGCTGTAAACATAACGAAAAGAACCTGGAGATCACCATTTCCGCCGCAAACACGCTGTTCCGCAGTGAGATCGGCGCGGAAAGCTTCCGTGATGCGTTGGATTCCGCCGTGGCGGCAATCGAGGGACAGATCCGCAGAAACAAGACCCGTCTTGCAAAACGGTTGCGCTCCGGCGGATTGGAAATTCCCGCGGATCCGTTCGTAGCAGAAGACTACGAGGAAGACGAACCCGAACTGATCATTCGCACCAAGACCTTCGCCTTTAAGCCCATGTCCCCCGAAGAAGCCATTTTGCAAATGAACCTTCTGGGACATCAGTTCTTTGTGTTCAACGACGATCACAGCAATCAGACCTGCGTAGTCTACCGCAGAAAAGACGGAGATTACGGTTTGATTATTCCCGAATAACGCGCTCAAAAAACGCCTAAAAAAGGAAACGGAAAGCCTCACGGCTTTCCGTTTCCTTTTTTGTGAAAATTACTCATAAATTTCGTCGTTTTTTCAACTACGAACTTTTCTTTTTTGGGGGCGCCAAAAGCCGCCGTCCGTCTTCGGGGGATAGGCGGAGAAAAACGATCACCATCCATACCGTAACGGTCACAGCCAACACTGCCGTGAGGATCACCGTCGGCGCGTCCCATAGACTGCCCCCGCCGATCATTAAAAATCTACCTCCGAAGTCGTAAACGGCGTGAAGCAGGATGCAGTACAGCAGATTTCCGCTTTTCAGTAACACGATGGCGCACATTCCGCCGATCAAAAAGGAATACCCAACCTGAAGCAGGGTAGCACCAACGCCGGCTCCCTCTGCAAGATTTGCCAGATGGATCAATCCAAAGGCGGCGGACGAGCCGATCACCGTCCATCGAAATCCTTTTTGACTGTCACCGTACCGCTCCAACAGCGAGGGCAGAAAAACGCCCCGAAACGCCAGTTCCTCAAACGCGCCGATCAGCAAGCAATCCAAAGCAAACAACCAAAGCAGATCTCCGCGTTCCACCCAAACGGCACCTCTTGCCATTCCTAAAATAGGGAAATTATTCACCGCCACCGCCAAGGCAGGCAACAACACCTTCAGGTGTCCCAAACGAGGTCGGCTGACCACCCGAAATTCCAAATAAAGAAGCACGAACAGAAACACCAAGCTTCCCAGCCCTCGAAAGATCACCGAACGGAAAAACGACCGAGTGGTTTCATCCAAAGAAAGGGCGGGATCCCAGAGCCAAACGGCAACGAAGATCAGCGCGGCGGTCAATGCGCCGATGCGAAAAAATACGTCACGCTTCTGCATTTTCCACGTTCCTTTTCCTCCGCTCTGCGACAATCGCGCCTGTCATGAGTCCTGCCCCAAACACGAACAGCACTACCGCCGTCAACTGCGACGGCGACAAAAACGGGACCACGGTGGAGCCTCTGTCGTCGGCGCGGAGATATTCCGCAAAAAATCTCCAGACGGCATACGACATCAGATAGACCGCCAGATTGTTTCGCTTTTCGCGGATCAACCGCCAAGTCAAAAGACCGCACAGCGCAAACAGAAAGACGGCTTCAAGCAATTGCACGGGAACCACTTTGGCTCCGATGTAGGCGTGGTAGATCCCATACCACGCGTCCGTTTTCGCTCCGTGACAGCAGCCCGCAAACAGGCAACCCAACCGTCCGAATCCGTGGGCAACCGCAATGCTTCCCGCCGCGATCTCGGATAGATACGGAAAGCTGTCCGCCGCCTCATGGGGCTTCAGCACGAGCCTTCCCGCCAAAAAGTAGATCCCGATAAACAGCCCCGCACCGCCCATCAAACCGCCATAAAAGGTAGCGCCCGTGGTATTAACGATCTCAAATTTACCGCCGTCCAACGCATTATAGACGGCTTGCGTCAGCACGGCAAATCCGTAGCCGCCGATCAACGCCGCCAGGGCGCAACCGATCACCAAATTCTGCAAATTCGCGCCAAATCCCCGTCGGTCTGCAAAAACACGAAAATACCCCAACGCACAGGTAAAGCCCAACGCGATCAAGATTTCGTACATTCCCATCCCGAGAATGATCTCATTCGGATACATCATAAACCTCCGTCAAATCAGCTGCTCCAATTCCGCATAAAGATTTTCGTCCATAGGCGTTTTCAACCCTACCTGCTCCAAGCAGTTCAGGAAGGAGTCCGCTTCCGGTTCCATGAGAGAAAGGTAGATCTCCATCCCTCTTTCGTAGGATTGGAGCTCCGCTACGCTATAGATCTGCATCGCAGCCAGCATGGAAACGGCGTAGCTGACGTAGTACACCGACTGCTCCACGGTGACGTATCTCCAATAGAGATCCACGTCGGTCACGTAAACTTCCAACCATTCCTCACCGCCATACACCGCTTTCAGCGACGTCATGATCAGATCAATCACCTCTAAAGACAGCTCCTCACTTTCGTAACAGCGTTGCTCAAATTCATCCACCATCGTGCCGATAATCACGGTGCAAAGGGCGCTGTAAAGGCGATAAGCGTAAACGGCTCTTGCCACGTCTTCTTCCAACACGGTATTCAAATACGCGGCGAACAGCCATTCGTTGCCCTGGGACTGGACCTCGGACAGATCCATCTGGACCGATGCGTTGCCGTTGAGCAGATAGGAATAGTAATGCCCCATTTCATGCACCACGATAGCCGCGCTCTGATACCTCGGTCCGAAGTAGCAAACGGGACGCTTCGATTCGCACAGATAAATGGTAAAAGCCCCCTCAAACGCCGTGTCGGAATCGGCAAAGAAGGAGTTCTCCTGCTCCAACATTCCGCCCATAGTCGCTTCGATCTCCTCGTCAAAGGTGGAAAGATAGTTGCCTACGTAATCGTTGGAAAAAGAATCGTAATCTGCCGTCAGCAGCAGATCCTGCACCAACTGTTTTTCTGTTTCGGTCAGTAAAGCGTACTGCTCCAGAAACGCAATATACGCCTCCTCGCAAAGCGGCACCAGATAGGTCTTCACGCAAATTCGCATCTGCTGCAGCTCCTCGGCTCCGTAATCTCTGCCGTAGATCTCCGCCGTGGCGTATTCCCAATAATTTTCGTATCCGTTCAGTCCCGCGATGCGGTTGTTGTTCTCCACCAAACGAAGGTAATGCTCCGCGGCACCTTGGTAAAATGCCTCGTCGCTCAATTCCCAATACGACACCAGGATCTGATCGTTGTCCTGACTCAATTGCGTCAGCTCCTCTGAAAATCCGCGCATTTCTTCAAAATCGGCGTCGCTCCACCCCTCGAAAAACAGTGCCTTCCAGGGGGATTCCGAAGCATCCATCCGCTTGCAGAGCTGCATATATCCATCGTACGCATCGGTTGATGCCTTTGACGCGAACAAGTAATCGTCCGATCTCTCCTGATCCGCCGTGTTCAAGCAATAGCCGATGTAGGCAAGTTGAGATTGTGTAACGATATGATAATATGAGTCCGAAAATTGATCCTCAAGCTTTTCCAAGTCTTCCTCGGTGCTGTTTGGATCCATAAACGCAGCTTCACAACGCGCCAAAAGCTCGTTGAAAGCAAGGACGTCTGCTTCGGTCAAGCAGTATTCCAGATCCGATGCAATGTCCTCGGGCTCCGATTCCTGCGGCGGAGCAACCGGCTCCGCAGACTCCTCGGTTGGTGCTTCCGTGGGTTTCTCAATAATAATATTTTCAAAAAGCCCCTTCAAAAGCATCGGTGTACAGGACGACAACGAGCCAATCAGAATGGAGATCGATAACAGCACACCCAATATCCGTATCCTTTTTTTCATGACAGTCCTCCGTTCACAATTCTACGTCCTATTATAGCATATCCCAATAAAAAAATCAACCGATTCCCTCAAAAAAGAGTTACATACCCCCGTTGGGATATGTAACTCTCTTAAAATCATGCCTAAAAACTTGTTTATCTCAACGAACTTGCACGAATCCCAGCTTCTTCTGAACCTTGGACAGGGTTCTGCGAGCATACCAGGACGCTTCCTCTGCCCCTTTCTTCATCTGTGCTTCCAATCCCGCTTTGTCGGCAAGCAATTCGTTGAAGCGGCTTTGCACGGGTGCCAGCGCGTCCGCCGTCACTTCCCCTACCGCCAGCTTGAAATCTCCGTAGCCAACACCTTGGAACTCCCGCTCGATCTCATCCATGGTCTTGCCCGTAAAGCAAGAGTAGATGGTCATGAGGTTGCTCACACCCGGCTTTTCTTCCGCATAGCGGATCTCGGAATCCGAGTCGGTAACGGCGCGCTTGAACTTTCTGATAATTGTATCCCGATCGTCCAGAATATATACCACGGCGTTGGCGTTCTCGTCCGATTTGCTCATTTTTTTGGTGGGCTCCGCCAACGACATAATTTTCATGCCGTGCTTTGCGATAACGGGCTCGGGAATGGTAAAGGTGCCGGGATAGAGCTGATTGAACCGCTCTCCGATATCGCGGCAAAGCTCCACGTGCTGTTTTTGGTCAATTCCAACGGGAACCACGTCGGTTTGATACAACAGAATATCCGCCGCCATCAGCGTGGGATAGGTAAACAGCCCTGCGTTGATATTATCCGCGTGCTTCGCACTCTTATCCTTAAACTGTGTCATACGGGAAAGCTCGCCGAACATGGTAAAGCAATTAAGGATCCACGCCAATTCAGCGTGCTCGTGTACCATAGACTGAACGTAAAGCGTATTTTTTTCGGGATCCAGACCGCACGCCATATAAAGGGCTAACGTTTCGTAGGTTCTGCGACGAAGCTCCGCGGGCACCTGCCGAACCGTGATGGCGTGTTGATCCACGACGCAATAAAAGGTTTTATACTGCTCTGAATACTGTGCAAAATTCCGAATTGCGCCAAGATAATTTCCAATGGTCAGATTTCCGCTGGGCTGTACGCCGGAAAAAGAAACCTTTTGATCTCCAAACATAACGTAGTTTTTCCTCTCGATCTGTAAATTCTTTCATTATTGTAACACATTATACGTTTTTTTGCAATAGAAAACCAAAATATTTTCTATCGCAAGAAAGGGGCTGCGCGAGCAGCCCCTCGTGATGATTATTTGGTATAACCGTTGTCCTTCAACCACGCGTAATAAAGCGCGTAAGGAGAAGAATAGTAGTAGTACTGCTCGGTTACTTCGCTACAATCCTCGTAGATCTCGTTGATCTTGGTGGTTTCTTGCAGCTTGACGTTATCTCCGTCAACAACCTCATGCTTGTGAGCAACCTTATCCTTGGAGGTTGCACACAGAAGATCGCGGTAGAATGCTACGGCATCCATATTCTCTACGTACTTCGTGACCGCTTGGGTTTTGAAAGCGTCAAAGCCAAAGCCCTTGGCATAGATCTCATCCACGGTCTTGGGGGTGAGGAGCTTATGAAGATCATCTACCAGGTCACTGAAATCAGCCTTGGCGCAATCCCCCAGCATTTCACTAACGTCGGCATTCAACTCGTCGATGAACTTCACCAGTTCCACGTCCAGCATACCCGAAATCGCAAGCTTGGGATCCTGCTCCAAAAGCGTAACCGCCATGTTCTCTACGGCAATCGCGGCGCCGTCCTTGGTAAAATTGAACGCCAGATCGGTCATGGGCGCCTTCATATCCACGTTGACCAAGAACATTGCGTACTTGTTTTCGGTATTGGTCAGCGGCGTTGACGTGGTTTTGTAAGTCACGTTCAGATTCAGAGTGTTTCCGCTGACGGTGGGCTGCATCGTCACGTCAGCGCGATTGGTGATGGCGGGAATATACACGAGAATGGTTGCGTGCATTGTAGCGTTCTCGCCCTCTCCCTCGCCGTAGCTGTAAACGGCCACGTTGGGCTTGTCGGTGCTGTGAGGCGCTTCGGGAGCGTTCACCCAGCTCCAGATCTCTTCATTTTCGATGATCATTGCCTTGGTCACGTTGGCATCAAAATCAACGGTGTAATAATCGGTATCAAAGAAATCAAAATTCAGAATGGAATTCTGATAAGATACGGTAGTAGCCGTCGCCAAACCGTTAACGGTAGCGTTCCAACTCATATTGATGGAAGATTTCTTGCAGTTAAAGGTGATCACGGTAATATCGGAGCCTTCTCCAACCTGTCCCTGATAATTAACGTTCAACGCGCCGTTTCCGTCGGACACGGTCACTTGAGCGTTGGTGATATTATTGTTGTAATAGTAAAGCTTTCCGCTGAAGTTCTGACCGGACAGCACGCCCGTGTGAAGAACGTAAACGCCCTTTCCTGCGGCATCACTGCGATCGATCCATTTCTTCAGCAAAGCATTTTGAGAAACCACTTCCTTGGAATAGCCTGCGGTATAGGTGTACGTGTAGTTGGAAGATCCGAGCTTCACGGAAGCATCCGCCGTTGTATCCGACTTTTTCACCAACGAGGCGAAATCGAAGTCCAGCAGGGGATCCAGAAGTGCCTCACGGTTCTGCTTCTTTGCAACTTCCCAAACGTCCTCGCTCATTTCCGGTTCGGGATACGCCACGAACGCATTTCCCGTCTTGAAAATGTCCATCGCATACAAAACGTTACCATCCTCATCGGTCAAGCGTTCAACCTTGTTTTCACCCTCGGTCAACTTATAATGCTCACCCAACACACCGTACTGAATCAAATTGCGAAAATCGGCGTTGGTATTAAGGAGCGTAATGACCTGCATACTTGCGGACAGATCCACGCTGTGAGAGCAAACACCGAACATGCTGTCATAAACATCAGCCTCGCTGACGGTTGGATATTTCACGATCACGGGGTAGTAATCGGAATTCTCCGCGCAATACGCTTCGTAATCGGCGTAGCCCCCCTCCGCGAAGCGGATCGCTGCGGTCTGTCCCTCAGCCGCTTGACCAAAATAACCTCCGTCCAGTCTATACTCGTTCAGCTTTACGAAGTTCTCGCAGAACACCTCGTCGGCAAACAAGCTGTCAAAGGACAGGATCGTTTGTCCCTTGGAAAGGGTCTTTGGATCGGTGTAACGGTAGCCCAAAATCGAGAACTCGTTGGCTTTCGCCTCGTAGGTTTCGGGATCAATGCTCCAGTAATGCGCCAACAGCTCCAAGCAATCCTCGTAGGATGAGTCAACGGGAAGCACGTCGGGATATTTGTTGCGAACCGATTCGAGATACGTATAAATGTTTCCATTGAAGAAACCGTCGATTTCCCCTTGATCGTATTTTCCGTTCATGAAGTTTTCGTTCATCAGCTTTTTATCCAAAAGCATGAAGGTGTACTGCCCCAACGCGCTATTATTGGGAATGGCGTAAGTCGCCTTTTTCAGCTTTGCAGCCTCCAGAAGCGTGGAAGGAAGATGCTCCTTGAGCTTCTCGGAAAAATTCGAAAGCTCGGAATCCAAGGAAGACAGCCAACCGTTTTCTACGTACTCGAGGTACATATCCTCCCCGGAGATGTAAACGATATCAACCTGATGCTCTCTCAAGGCAGGATAGTGCTTTGCAAACTGATGGTCACCTACGATAATGGGATCCTCATCTGTCTGCTCGACGGCAGACACGGAAGCGCTCATGGAATCCTCATGTGCGCGTAATTCATCCCACACCTTACCGTAGTACTCCTCCTCTGTGAGGAAGTTAATAAACAAGTAAGTATCTAAATCGGACGTGGTAATGCTGTTCACCGCGGCGTTCACGGATGCCTTCACACTGTCGGAAAGCTCCTCCTCGGTAACAAGCCACATACTCAAGGTTTTGGTGTCGGCAGATGCCGCTGCCACAATGTTGTCAATCATTTCGTCACTGGTTTTTTCCTTACAACCGGTCAAACCCGCAGAAAGGATGAACAAAAGGCAAAGAGCCAGACAGGTCAGTCTGTTTTTCATGTTGGTATTTCCTCCCAATTTTGTAAGCGGGTTGCGGATCTTCCGATCGCACCCAAATTTTCATACATCATTATTTTACAACATTTTCTTGATAAAGTCAAGTGAATTTTTTGTGTCCAACCTTTAACCGTATGTCAAAAAAGGCGTTTTTCCTTGAAAAAAAGTTTTTTTACTGTGGATTCACACAAGAATTTTGTTTCCGATTTGAGCATTTCGACACTTTTATTGTTGCTTTTTACAGAATCGACCTGCTCATTTTTGTGATTTTAAAACAATCTTTATCAGAAAATCTTTTACTCCATGAACCCTTTCAAATGACGCGCACGACTGGGGTGACGGAGCTTGCGGAGCGCCTTCGCTTCAATCTGACGGATGCGTTCACGGGTGATGTCAAATTCCTTGCCCACTTCCTCCAGCGTTCTGGTTCTTCCGTCGTACAGTCCAAACCGCAGCTTGATCACGTGCTCCTCTCTGGGAGTGAGGGTGTGCAGCTGGCGTTCCAGCTCCTCCCGCAAAATGTTGGTAGAGGTTGCTTCCGAGGGGGACGGGGTATCGTCATCGGGAATAAAATCCCCCAGATGGCTGTCTTCCTCTTCACCGATCGGGGTTTCCAACGAAACGGGATCCATGGCGATCTTCATGATCTCCCGAACCTTTTCCGCGCTCATGCCCATCTTTTCGCCGATCTCCTCCGCCGTCGCCTCTCTGCCCAACTCCTGCAACATCTGACGGGAATATCTGGACACCTTATGAATGGTTTCCACCATGTGAACGGGGATACGAATGGTGCGCGCCTGATCCGCGATTGCGCGGGTGATGGCTTGGCGGATCCACCAGGTGGCGTAAGTGGAAAACTTATAGCCCTTGGTATAGTCGAACTTATCCACCGCCTTCATCAAGCCCAGATTTCCCTCTTGAATCAGATCCAAAAAGTACATTCCTCTGCCAACGTACCTCTTGGCGATGGAAACCACCAAACGAAGATTGGCTTCCACCAATTCTTTTTTGGCATCCTCATCCCCAACCATCATTTTCTCCGCCAAAACCTTTTCGCGGTCATTGTTGAGCAACGGAACCTTACCGATCTCCTTCAAATACAGACGCACGGGATCGTCAATGGAGATCCCTTCCTGCTCCAGGGCGCTTTCCATCGCCTCTGCGGCGCCGAACCGCGCCACCTCGTTCTCGATAGCGCTCATCTCCTCATCGGAGGGGGGAGAATCCAAATTGATGCCGTTGTCCTCCAGCTCCTCGTAAAGCTTGTCGATCAACTCGTCGTCAAAATCCATTTCCTCCATTACGTCGTCCAGATCGCTCTGGGACAGTTTCCCGCTTTTTCCTTTTTCAATCAGCGAATCCACGGTAATGGCGTGCTTTTTATCCCCGTCATTTTCGTATTCTTCCACTAATTCCTCGTTCTCGTGCATCTTTTTCATTTGGGTTCAACCTTTCCTTTATGTAACTGCGTTTTTCGGCGCAGATATTCCAATCGGGCGCTGATATCGCCCTTTCCGATTTCTTTTTCCTCTCGAATCGACCGCAATGCGTCCACGGCAGACCGAAACACCTCGGGACCGTTTTGCGTCAGGGATTGTCTGGCAACTTCCATCTTTTCGATCCGTCCCACCTCGTCGGGTGAAAAGCAAGTCCCCAACAGCTCAAAACGGAATCCGTGTTCCGAAGCTTCCATTTCCATCAGCTTCTCAAACACCCTGCGGTGAAATTCCGTAACGAAATCTTCCGCCGTCAGCGGGATCGTTCCGTCCGACACTGCCTTTCGGTATTCACCGTAGATGAGAAGCATCCCCAAAACGCTTTCCTCTGCCGCCGCCGCTCTCGGCTCTCTGGCAGAATCGGGATTGATCCGATCTCCGAAATTCTTAATACTGGCTTGCGCTTCCCGACTCTGCTTGGCGCGGTAGTCCGCCATCTGCTTTTGTCGGATACGCTCCACCGAGTTTTTGATCACGTCCTCACTCAATCCCAACCGTTTCGCAACGTGGGACTGATATACCGCTCGCTCCACGGGAGAATTGTATCCCGCGATCATCTCACAAAGCTCGCCTGACGCTCGGATCTTGTCCGCCCCCAGCTCCAAATCGTATTTTGATAGGATGGCGTCCAATTTATGTTCAAAGCCCGTGCGACTTTGCTCCAACACCCGCCGAAAGCGGTCCGTGCCGAATTTTTGAATAAATTCGTCCGGATCCTTGGCGCCCGTCAGCTTCAGCACACGCACCTCCATCCCCACTTCCCCAAGCACCTGCATCGCCTTATTTGCGGCGTTCTGCCCTGCTTGGTCGGAGTCGTAGGAGATCACCACCTTCTTGGTATACTTGGAAAAGATCCGCGCGTGATTGGGTGTAATTGCAGTACCCAACGTAGCCACCGCAAACTCAAATCCCGCCGCGTGCAAAGCGATCACGTCCATATATCCCTCGCACAGGATCATTTGCTCAGAGCCGCAATTTTTGGCAAAATTCAAAGCAAACAAATGATTGCTTTTCCGAAACGCAGGCGTATCCGAGGTGTTCAGGTACTTGGGCTTGGAATCGTCCAGCACCCGTCCTC
>JAZSMC010000074.1:0-29553 GCA_045535705.1 Eubacteriales bacterium | reverse complement strand
TCGTAACCAACAACGAGAGTTTCATTCTTCTTTACGTCGCCCGTTTGATCACCACCTGTGGTGTCAGCGGGGTCATTTTGCTTGTTTCCACAAGCCACGATGGAGAGTGTCATTACCAGCACGAGCAGTAATGCCACGAGTTTGGTGGTTCTTTTCATGAAGAATCCTCCTTTTAAATTTTTTTATTTAGTGCGTTTCCGCATTAAACCGAAATTTAACGAACAGCCGCGCTCCGTTAACGCAGACGCCGTCCTATTTTTTCTCACCGAACTCGGTACACTCCTCGGTCTTGAGTTTTTCACGGGAGAAGAAGATAACACCCGTTGCAACGCCTGCAACGGAAAGAAGAACGAAATATATCACGTCGGGCAAAGGAAAGCCCGAAAGAACACAATTTACTGCCTGCACAATCGCAGTGGCACCCAGCATACACGTGGAAACAGCTGACGACGCAACGGTGCGCCCCTCGACTTTATCCTTGTGTTCCCTGATCATAGGCGTTTCTTGAAAGCAAAAACGGTAAACACCCATGAGAAGATGAACGAGAGGAAACAGAGTGACAACGTGCGGCAGAGCCACGTAAAGGGTGTGAGAACCTACGGACCTATACAGAAAGGGTATGACGGAAAGCACTGCGGCGACAATTGATAAGCATCCAAAAGTGACTCTCGCGCGCTTGAGCGTTGCTCCGTCAGCCGAAAAGCGGAAGTATTTCCCCCTGTAGACCGCACTCACCCCCGGTTTCCCGTTGGGCTTGATGATATACACTTTGTCGTAATCGCTAACGTATTTCCTATAACTCATTGCTCCCACCGATCAAGCGGTTCTCTTGTCGGACCCATGCAAGAATCTCCTCTGAAAATTGCATTTTTCAACGGACATCTGCCACAGACGTCACATTCCCGACATTTGCTCCTGTCCATTGTATCACATTTTCTTCAATTTGTCAATGATATTTTCAAAAAAAGATTGTCCCGTTTCTTCAATTGCACATAAAACAGCGTTTTTCTCGATCTTTTTTGTACAAGTTTTGACATTTTTTTTGACGTTAAAAAACGAGTATTTTCTTTATTTTTCAAACTTCAATCGTGAAATAAACCAAATTTGAATCTTCATTTTTGAATAACATTTACAAAAAACTTGCAAACACGAAAAAAAACACATTTTCGCAAAAAACAAAGTAGACTTTTTTCAAGAAAAGTGATATAATGAACGCAAGCACGATATCAGTATGCCCAAAAACGATATTTTTAATTTTTCTTCTGAAATTCCGTAACCTTTCCTCGCATTTGCCGACTTATGAGGTGAAAGACACCGAAAGGAGGGATTTCCATGAACCCCGTCGGCATCAGCCGTCAAAGGGAGAAAGGTACCGCATCAGCCTATGGAAGACGTTCAAATCGTAATGCTTTATTTCGACAGAAATGAAAGCGCCATTTCCGAATCCGACCGCAAGTACGGCAAAATTCTGCGCTCGCTTTCGTTTTCCTATCTGTCCTCACGGGAGGACGCCGAGGAATGTGTCAACGACACCTACCTCGATGCTTGGAACACCATCCCGCCCCAGCGCCCCACCTATCTCGGAGCGTTTCTCTCCAAGATCACGCGACGCATCTCCATTGACCGATTTCGCCGTGATCACCGAGCCAAGCGGGGCGGCTTTGGAAATCTGACCGAGGAGCTGACCGAATGTATTCCCGACGGTTCCCCAACCCCCGCCGACGAGCTTGAAAACCAACGGCTGGGGAGCGCCATCAACGGCTTTCTTGCCTCCCTTTCCGTCGAAAAGCGGGTGATGTTCGTGCAACGGTATTTTTACGCCAAGCAGATCTCAGATATCGCCGACGGGATGGGACTTTCGGAATCCAACGTCAAGGTGACCTTGCACCGCTTGCGCGAAGCCTTGCGAAAAACGCTGGAACAGGAGGAGCTGCTATGAAAAAATCAAAACGAAGCCAAGCGCAAACGCTCTTGGACGCAATGGGGCTCGTAGACGACTCCTACCTCAACGAAGCCCTCTCCTACGCGCCCGCCCAAGAAAAGAAATTCAACATTTTAAGAAGTCCGGCTATGCGGATAATTCCAACCGTGGCGGCGTTGGCAGCGGTTCTGGCTATGGTCTTTCTCGGTCCCCTGCGCGGCGTGCTCCGCAATACCGTCAACGACAACGCGGAAATCGAACAAAACGGGGAAATGCCCGCCGCCGACACTTCCCCCGCCGCTCTCAACCGATTGTTGAAAACTTGCACCGAAAGCCCCTCGTTTCAAACCATATCCGCCGAGGACGTTCCGTTCTTCGACGGGAACGTTCGGCTGACGGTGCAGCAGCTGGACACGGGCGAGCTGTTCATCAGCCAACCCCTGACCGAAACCCAACAGCAACGCCTATGGCTTGAACTGCAATCCAACGGCGGTGAATCCCCCTCGGAAAACGATTCCGAAAAGCAATACGCCGTTTGGATCACCTTGGGCAACGGGCAAGTCGCAACCCCCTATCTCGCTCCCTCGTCGGGGAATTTAGGAGCGGCGGATCTGTTTCAATATAAGGCGGAACGCATCCCATCCGAGCTTTTCTTCACACTGCTCGTAGACCTCACGTAAAATTTGAAAGGAGTCACATCATGAAAAAACAGACACGTACCACGAAATTATTCCGCAGCTGCGGAGCCATTCTTCTCACCCTCTCAATGCTCTTTGCCCTCGGAAGCTGCGGGGCAAAAAGCATGGACGACGCGGGTATGGCGCCCGAAAACGCCGCCATGGACGGGTACTACGCCGAAGATGGAAATGCGGAATACGTCACGGGCGAAAATCCCGACGGCACCCCCGTTTTTGTGGAAAATCCGTTTATTTCCACGCAGGAAGAAGCCATTTCCACCTTCTCCGCCGACGTTGACACCGCATCCTACACCTATTTCCGCAAGCTGGTCACCAAGGGTTATTCCTTTGAACAGCTGAAGGAATACGGCGCATCCTTCCGCACCGAGGAATTCATCAATTATTTCAAATACGACGCCAACGCCCCCAAGGACGGGGAGCTGTTCGGAGTCACCACCGCCATCGCCCCCTGCCCGTGGAATACCCAAACGCTGCTGATGCGCCTGACCTTGCAAGCCGAATCCGCAACGGAGGCAAAGGGAAACAATTTGGTGTTCCTCATTGACGTATCCGGTTCCATGGCGGCAGACGACAAGCTTCCGCTTCTGAAAAAGACCTTTTCCTATCTGGTTTCCCAGTTGGATGAAAACGACCGCGTTTCCATCGTGACCTATTCGGGCAAGGAAAAGGTGGTGCTGTCGGGATGCCCCGGAAATCAGGGCGAAAAGATCCTCAACGCCATCAACAAGCTGAACGCAAACGGCTCCACCAACGGTCAGGCAGGCTTGGAAAAAGCCTACAAGGAGGCGCAGGAATATATGATCGAGGGCGGAAACAACCGCATCATCATGGCGTCCGACGGAGATCTGAACGTTGGAATCTCGTCCGCGGAGGAATTGAAGGCTTACGTGGAGGAAAAACGGGATTCGGGCATCTATCTCTCCATCCTGGGCTTCGGAACGGGAAATTACCGAGATTCCAACATGGAAGCTCTGGCGGATAACGGCAACGGCGTTTACTACTATATTGACGGCGAAACCGAAGCGGAGCGGATTTTCGGCAGCGAGCTGCTCTCCACGCTCCAGACCGTTGCAAAGGACGTCAAGCTCCAGATCGCCTTTGATCCCGAAGCCGTAGCGTCCTACCGACTGATCGGATACGAAAACAGGATCCTTAACAAGGAGGATTTCACCGACGACACCAAGGACGCGGGTGAGGTTGGCGCGGGACACCAAATCACCGTTTGCTACGAGCTGACGCCCGCCGTGGGAGCCGCCGACACCGAGGAATGGATGTCCTTGAAGGTGCGCTATAAGCCCATCGGCACGGAGGAATCCGTGGAAAACGAATATTCCATCGGCAAAAACGATCAGAAGGATCCCGACGGTGATTTCAAATTCATTACCGCCGTGATCAAGACCGCCATGATCCTCCACAACAGCAAATATCTGGGAGATATTGACCTGCAGAACGTGCTGGATACCTTGGATGTCTCGGCACTCTCCGAGGACGTTTACCGAGAGGAATTCATGGAATTGATTCAAGAGCTGAAAGAATAAAAATTGAAAGCAATACGCCCCGTACTGTCATAAACCGACGGTATGGGGCGTATTGTTTCTATGTAGATTAGAATTGGGATTTGATCTTTCCAAGACACGCGACACAAATTCGTTTGTCCGCAAACTGAACCAGATCCTCGTCTTCTTCGCAAAATACGCAGGATTGCTGGTATTTTTTCAGTACAATGGAATCCCCGTCGGTATAGATCTCAAGAGAATCCTTTACCTTGATATCCATTGCCTGACGGATCTCCGCAGGAAGCACCACCCTTCCGAGCTCGTCAACTCTGCGAACCATTCCGGTTGCTTTCATCAGCCTTTTCTCCTTTCAAAATAAAAATAGGGGGAACGAAGACGCCGCCGCGGCATCATAGGATACGTGTAAAATCACTCCAAAGAATGGGTGTATTTCATTATACCCCTTTTTTCGTCCTTTGTCAATAGTAAAAAAAGTCGAAAACAGTCAAATTTCCAATTTTTTTAAAAAAATAAGCAGATGGGAGCAGGAATTCGGTATGGTTGGAAGGATTTTTGGCGTGATTTGTCTGATCGCGTTGATTTTTGGGATATTCAGCGGAAACGGAACCGCTTTGGGGGATGCCATGCTGGACGGAACCGCCAGAGCCCTGGAGGTGACGCTGTCCCTCACGGGTATGATGTGCCTTTGGTGCGGCTTTATGGAGGTGCTGAAGGAAGCGGGAGCCATTGGAAAGCTCTCACGATTGCTCCGTCCGATCCTACGACGCGTTTTTCCGAAGGCGTGGAAAAACGGACGGGGAGCCGAGGAGATCGCAGCCAACGTCAGTGCCAATCTTCTGGGCATCGGAAACGCCGCCACTCCCATGGGATTACGCGCGATGCAACGGCTTCAAGAGCAAAATCCGCACCCTGACCGAGCCACCTCGGAGCAGATCACGCTGATGGTGCTGAACACCGCTCCCCTGTCGGTTTTTCCAACCACGCTGTTCGTTCTCCGCCGCGCCGCAGGCTCTGCCCTTCCCTATGCGGTCCTGATCCCCGTTTGGATCGTGTCCCTTTCGTGCGCCCTTCTCTCCGTCCTTCTTTGCAAAGCGTTGGACCTTCCAAAGAAAGCGCACAGAAAACCATGAGTCGGCTATCTGCTTTGATGATGCCCTTGACTGCCGTTTTGATCGGATGCATCATGCTGTTTGGCAAACGGGACTATTTTTCCGCCTTCACAAGAGGAGCCGCCGAGGGGCTGAGGACCGCCGTCGGCTTACTCCCCACCCTTTGCGCGCTGCTCACCGCCATTGCCATGCTCAACGCGTCGGGAGCGGTGGATGCCGCCACGCGGTGGCTTTCTCCCTTTTTTTCAAGGCTGGGCGTGCCGTCAGAGCTGCTCCCTCTGCTGCTCACCCGCCCCTTTTCGGGAAGCGCCTCTACCGCAGCCTTTACCGACCTTTTGAACCGCGTAGGCGCCGATAGCTTCACGGGGCTTTGCGCGTCGGTGATCTTCGGAAGCTCGGACACCCTGTTTTACGTCATCACCGTTTACAGCTCCGCCGCAGGATTTCGGCGCACGCGGGGAGCGATCCCCTGTGGGCTGGCAATCATGCTTTTTTGCATCTTTTTTTCTTGTTTTTTGTGCCGAGTGTGGTTTGGCTGACATTTTTTGGTCAAATACTATTCCGAAGTCACTGAAAGACGGGGGGATATAAATAATGATCAAAGGCGCACAAAAACAAATGATCGTGGTGAGGACTACGGCAAGCCGATATTTTGAGGAGGCGTATTTCGTTTTAAAAAACGACTTCAAAACACAAAAAAGGAACCGTACCGATCTGCTTACCGAAGCCAACCGCATCCTCAAAGAAAGCGAAAACGTGAGAACGGGTAAGAAAAAACACCGCCATCCCGTCCTATGGTTTGGACTGGGCTTGGTCCTCGGGGCAGGAATCATGGGGGTGCTGGTGGTTCTGATCTGATTCCATGCAAAAAACGTATCGCGTTTAAAAATTTCTATTGACTTATTGGTTTAAATATGGTATAATAGAGCAAGGATATGAGAGCGTTTTTACAAGCGGAACGATGATCGCCCCGTGATTGGGCTTCATGCACCGCTTGCGTTGCCAATATCATAGAAAGGCCTCACCTGACGGGAACGTGCGTGGTTACCCGATGGTTTGAGGTCAATTTCTGCTTGCTTTGCAAGCTGTTTTGTCGTGCTTCACATCAAAATAACCGTCCCACAAGGACAGAATCAAGAAAGGAACAAAAATGCCAAAAAGAAAAAAACCAACCGGAAAGCTTCGCATCATTCCTCTGGGAGGATTGGGCGAGATCGGAAAAAACATGACGGTGGTGGAATACGAGAATGACATGATCGTCATCGACTGCGGCTTGGGCTTTCCCGAAGAAGATATGCCCGGCATTGATCTGGTCATCCCCGACGTCACTTACCTGGAGCTGAACCGTGACAAGATCCGCGGCGTCCTGCTAACCCACGGACACGAGGATCACATCGGGGCTATCCCCTATCTCTTGAGAACGCTGAATCCCCCCATCTACGGTACACCCCTGACGTTGGGCATCATCCGCAACAAGCTGGAGGAGCACGCCCTGCAATGGGATCCCGATCTTCGAACCGTCAATGCAGGCGATAAAGTTCTCCTTGGCTCCATGGAAGCCGAATTTATTCACGTCAATCACTCCATCGCGGACGCCTGCGCCCTCGCCATCCGCACGCCCTTGGGCACGGTATTGCACACGGGCGACTTCAAGCTGGACACCACCCCCATCGACGGTGAAATGATGGATCTGGTGCGCTTGGGTGAGATCGGTAAAGCAGGCGTTCTGCTGATGATGTGCGAATCCACCAACGCCGAGCGGGCAGGACACACTCCATCCGAAAAGAAGGTGGGGCAATCCCTGGAATATATCTTCTCAACCCACGAGAAAAAACGCATCATCATCGCAACGTTTTCTTCTAACGTCCACCGCGTACAGCAAATCATCGACACCAGCGCGCGTCACAAGAGAAAGGTGGCGATCACGGGGCGCAGTATGCTGAACATCGTCAGCGCCGCCATCGAGCTGGGGTATATGAAGGTTCCCAAGGGCGTGATCATTGACATCAACGAGGTGAAACGGTATAAGCCCGAGGAGATCACGCTGATCACAACGGGAAGTCAGGGAGAACCCATGTCCGCCCTCTACCGTATGGCGTTCTCGGATCATTCCCAGATCTCCCTTGACGCCAACGATCTGGTGGTTCTCTCCGCCAGCGCCATCCCCGGAAACGAAAAGCTGGTAGGACGGATCATCAACGAGCTTTCCCGCAACGGCGTAGAGGTCTTGCACGATGCAGTGGTAGAGGTCCACGTTTCGGGGCACGCTTGTCAGGAAGAGCTGAAACTGATGCAAGCTTTGATCAAGCCCAAGTATTTCATGCCCGTTCACGGTGAAAACAGACATCTCAACGCAAACAAAGAGCTTGCAAAATATATGGGAATGGACAGCAAAAACATCTTCATTTCCGAGATCGGAAAGGTGCTTGAGATCGACGCGGCAGGCGCGCGATTTACAGAAACCGTTCCCGCAGGCAAGATCCTGGTGGACGGCTACGGCGTGGGCGACGTTGGAAACATCGTGCTTCGCGACCGTCGGCATCTGGCGCAGGACGGCTTGATCGTTGTGGTTGCCACGGTGGATTTTGACGACCATCAGCTTATTTCAGGCCCCGACATCGTTTCCAGAGGCTTCGTTTACGTCCGTGAATCCGAGGAGCTGATGGACGAGGCTCGGCAGATCGCCGCCAACGTCATTCTGGACGTGCTGGACGATTGGGATAACACGGACCGTATGTATATGAAAAAACGGGTTCGCGACGATCTTGCTCGCTACGTTTACTCAAAAACCAAACGCAAACCTATGATTTTGCCGGTCATCATGAACATTTAATTGCACAATTATTGATTTGTTCATATAATTGACACAACATTATCACAAATTCCAGTTATAATAAATGGGTATGTATCTGCGCTCGCCGCAGATACACCCAAATCTTTTTAAAAAAGGGGAACCCAACCATGGGAAAAGGAAGCAGAAACAGACAAAATCGCGAAATGCAAGCCAACGTTGAAGCCGTTAAGGCAACACCCAAGAAAAGGAAAGTTCGCTATCACAAGCCTCTGTCGGACAGAGCCAAAAGCATCGTTGAATGTGCCGTCGCACTGGTGCTGGTGCTCGCCATCGTGGCAGGCGCGCTGATCAACGCGGGAACCTTCAAGAGAAACAACATCCTGGTTCACAGCAAGACCGGCGAATTCGATCTCAACCAGCAAATGGCTACTTACATCGTTTGGGACTCGCTTTACTACACCGGCTACTATATGTGGCAGTACTATCAGGATAGCATCAAATCCTCTACGGGTATCACCAACCAATCCGATTACTGTCTGGCGTACGCAATGTCGGGCGTGCAGGATACCCTGCTCACCAGCATTGAAGGTAACGCCGACGCTCTGAAGGGCTACGTGGCAGTTTGCGACGCGGCAGCGGATCTTGGCATTTCTCTCTCCGAGGAGGAGATCGAGGAAGCTGAAAAGGAAGCTGTTGAGGCGCTTGACTCTATGGCAAGCTCTCTGAATTACAGCGCTAAGCGTTTCCTGAAGCGCTTCATCGGTTGCAACGTGAAGATGAAAGACGTAAAGGCTGTTGCAAGATTGCAAAAGCTCTACTCCAAGGTCATGGAGAGCGAAGAATCCAAGCTGAAGGATTCCATCACCGACGCCATTCTTCAAACCTACCGTGACGAGAATCCCGAATCCTTCTACTCCACCGATTATCTGTCCTATGAGATCAAGGACGGTGAGGACGAGCTGAAAGCCGCTCTGTTGGCAGCCACCTCTGCCAATGAGTTCAAGACCGTTCTGGCAAAGAATGAGTTTGAAAAGGGCGATTCCGATTTCAAGACCATCTTCAATAAGTACACCGTTCGCGCTGACGCCACCTCTCTGGAAGCGGCTCTGATGAACAAGACCACCGCGGAAGAGCTGAACAAAGCCATCGAGGATGCCAAGAAGGAAGAAGAAAACAAACCCGCTTTGCTCGCCGCCGAGGACGTGATCGCAGAATACACCAAGGATCAGGAAGGTCTTGCAAAGGACGTCAGCGACTGGATGTTCGCGGAAGGCCGCAAGCAGTTTGAAACCGAAATGATCGAGGTGAAGAACGCCGACACCAAGGAAGTTGAAACGCTTTACGTCGTGGTTCTTGCAACTGCTCCCGCCGAGAACAAGGCAAACGCGCTGATCAAGAAGTATGATATCCAAAGCGGCGAAACCTACGGTGAAGACACCGCGTTCAAAACCAACATGCTCAACACCCTTCTGGTGAAGCTGGAGCTTCTGGAAAAGGAAGATGACATGACGCTCTACGACGACGTGGAAGCAACGTCTGACGTAGGCAAAATGATCGCAGACCTGGAAACCGCCATGACCAAGGCAGTTCCCACCACCAAGACCGAGATGTACAAGTCCGAGCCCGAGGAAGGCTCCTACCAGGCATGGATGTTCCAAAAGGATTCTCTTGAAGCTCCCGAGGACGCCGTTGCGGGCAAGGTGAAGGAGATCTCCAAGACCACGGGCGAGGGCGAGAGCGCCAAGACCACCGTTACCGTTTACTGCATCGAAGAAGCCATGAAGTTTGACAAAGAACCTATGGTGGACGGCGGTTATCTGGAATTCAAGACCACCGACCACGCAACCGAAGCCGCAGCGTTCCTGGCAACCTTGGAAGGCTTGACCGGTGACGAGCTGGCTGCAAAGTTCACTGAGAACGAATCCGCAACTGTTTTCGAAACCATTTCGGGTGACGGTCTGGATAAAAACTTGAAGGAATGGCTCATGGCAGACGATAGAAAAGCCAACGACTACAACGCGATCGGCGCCGACGGCAAGACCTACGTTGCGTTCTTCAATAGCAGTGTTCCCACTTGGGAGTACAGCGCGGAGAACGGCTACGTCAACGATACGCTCACCGAGTGGTTGGACAGTCTGCGCGACGATTATCAACTGGAAGGCTTGAAGCGGATCAAGGATAAGAACCCCGCAGAAACCACCGAGGAAACCGAAGCAGCATAATTTTCAAACGTGCCCGTGTGTCGATCCAGACACACGGGCAGAAACATCAATGAGCAAAACCGCACATTTTTTCATCTTTTAAATATACTGTTAACGTTCACATCCAATATCACAATCCACAAAGGAAACCAAAACATGATACTTGAATCCAAACAGACAACGCTGGCATACAGATGCCCCCACTGCGGAGCGGGAGTGATGAGTCTTGTGGGATTGTTTTCCCTATCCTCTCACATGATGAAGCTCAAATGCGATTGTGGAAAAAGCGAGATGACCGCCGTTTACGGAAAGGACGATAAGATCCGCCTCACCGTTCCCTGCATCGTCTGCCCCAATCCTCACCATTTCACCGTAAGCAAAACCTTGTTTTTCGGCAAGGAGCTTTTCACGGTTCCCTGCCCCTATTCCAATCTCAATCTGGTGATGATGGGCGAAACCAACACGGTGAAAGCGGAGCTTGCGCGAGGCGAATTGGAGTTGTTGGATCTCATGGAAAAGAACGGGATCACCGATCTGGACACCTTTCGGGATCGGGAATCGGCATTGTCCGATCCGCAAATTCTGGACGTGATCCTGTATGTGATCCACGAGTTGGATGCGGAAGGAAAGATCTATTGCAAGTGCGATCAAACAGAAGACGAACGAGAATACGACGTGCAGGTCACAGAGGACGGTATCTTGGTATCCTGCCAAAAATGCGGCGCATCCCGCCTCATCCCCACCGATTCCTGCCTGTCTGCACACGCGTTCCTCTATTCGGATTCACTGCATTTGGAATAAAATAAAGGCTTTGGACTTTACACACTGTCCAAAGCCTTTATTTGATTTCCTCATCGGTTCTACCCAGCAAATAGTCCAGCGAAACTCCGAAATAGTCGGCAAAGCGGATCAGCGTTTCGTAATCAGCTTCACGCTCCAAGTTCTCGTATCTGCTGATGGTATTCTGATTCATGTTCATATCAAGCGCCAACTTCAATTGAGAAATTTTTCTCTTTTTCCGCAATTCTTTGAGCCGAAACGTCATTTTTTCCTCCCTTTTTTAAAAAACCTCTTGACAATATTATACCAAAATGGTATAATTAAAATATCCCGTTTTGGGATAATATAGTTTTTGAGAGGTAAAAAAATGAAAATCAAACTGTTCGTCTTTCTGCTCGTAGTTTTGTTGGGGTGTGCCGCGGTTTACAGCGTGACCACTTTTGTTCCCGAAGTTGCCGCTATCCATTCCATGCACAGCGTAGCGGATGATTTTGCAAACCGCGCGGAAATCAAACCGCTGAAAAAGATGTTGAAGCAAGGCTCTTTGGAAGCCTCCGTTTCCGAAGTCAAACAAAACGGGAAAAATCTCATAGAGGGAGAATCGGTTTCCGGAAAAATGTATTTTTCCAAGAACGTATTCTCCAAGGACGAATTCATGTTGAAAGACTTTGAGCTTCTCACCGATGAGCTTCAAATTCACGGGGACGTTTACTCCTCAAACGATTTGTTTTATATTTCCGAGGATCACATTTTAGGAGGCGCGTACGGGATCGTTCCCGAAAGCTTCACGGCGGATCTCCGAGATTCTATTTTCGCGGCGGATTCCGGATCCAAATACGCCATTCCGGACGAGGATTTTTACGACCTGCTCATGGAATCTTCCGATCCACTTGAATTTGAAAACATGAAAAAAGACGCGGAAAAGATTCTGAAACAATACGAAAGAAAGCTTTGGATCATCGTCTGCCAAAACGCAAACATTACGTCTGTTTCCAAATACGTGGATTTTGAAGGAACCAAAAAGCCCGTCCGCGTCATTGCCATTGAGATCGAGCCGTACGAGCTGGCAAACATTATTGAAGAATTTTTTGAATTCGTTGAGGACGATGATTCCGTGGTGAAATTCATTGACGAATACGAATCCATGCTGTTGCCCTGCATTGAATACGTCTACGGTCCCATTGAGCAGAATTCTCTGTCAACCGCCTATGAGAAAATGATTGACACCGTGGAGGATTACGTGGATGTTACGTGCGACGAATTAACCGAAATTGAAGACGGGCTTTTGGAGATTGAGCTTGTGACTCCAAAATTCAGTAACAAAATGTTGCGATTGACTGTCAAATCCGACGGAGAAAAGCTGATCGTCATTGACTTTGGCGAGAAAGGAATTCAAAAGACCGAAAAGATCTCCATCAGCATAAAAGATTCGGAAACCGTTTACGAGGTGCAGACCAAACACGACACGAAAAGAATCGCAACCTTAACCGTGAACGGAGAACAGGCATTCGCCATCACCGTCAACAACGCAAGAGAAACTTTCCAAATTGACTTTGGGGATTGCACCGTCAGCGGAAGCATGAAAGTCAGCGAAGACAAAACCGTTTTCACATTCGATACGGTTTCCATCACTTCCGATTCTGATACTATCGAGGAATATACTACGAATCTTCAAATCACGTTCCGCGAAAAAGACGAAATGCCAGACGCACCCACAACCTATGGAAAAATCAGCGACATTACTGAAAAAGACGTTGACGGTTGGTTGAAAAAATTAGAAAACATCGATTCTGAAGATTCTTAAATACAAAGGACGTCTGTACAAATCTGTTCGGACGTCCTTTTTTCGTTTTTTTTTAATTTTCTTGAAAAAAACGGTTGACTTTGCGGAACAATAATATTATAATAATCTTATGAACCCAAGGAGGACGTTTCTACATGAAATTTGCATTTTTTGACGCCAAGCCTTACGACAAAACTTCCTTTGACCGCTTTGGCGCAGACAACGGGGTGGAATTCAAATATTTTGAAACCAAACTGAATGAGGACACCGTGGATCTGGCGCACGGCTATGACGGTGTCTGCGTGTTCGTCAACGATACCGTCAACGCAGCCGTGATCGACCGCCTTTGCGAAATGGGAGTTCGGGCTGTGGCATTGCGCTGCGCGGGCTTTAACAACGTGGATATGAAGCACGCCTTCGGAAAGATCCACGTCATGCGCGTTCCTGCCTACTCGCCTTATGCTGTGGCAGAGCATACCATGGCATTGTTGCTGACCTCGATTCGGCGGATCCACAAAGCCTATATCCGCACCAGAGATTTCAATTTCAGCCTGAACGGTATGACGGGCTTTGACCTGCACGGCAAGACCATCGGCGTGATCGGTACG
This sequence comes from Eubacteriales bacterium, assembly GCA_045535705.1. Taxonomy (GTDB): domain Bacteria; phylum Bacillota; class Clostridia; order Oscillospirales; family CAG-272; genus UMGS1865. The sequence goes on along the minus strand of JAZSMC010000074.1, from coordinate 16,142 downwards.
GGACGCATCGGTCGGGTATTTATTGACATCTGCCGGGGCTTTGGTATGAAAGTGTTGGCGTACGATAAATTTCCCGCCCCCGATCTGGACAACGGGGATACCGTCCGCTACGTCCCCTTGGACGATCTGCTCAAGAACAGCGATATTATTTCGCTTCACTGCCCTCTCACCGAGGAAACCTACCATCTCATCGACGATGAAGCACTGTCAAAATGCAAACGCGGCGTGGTGCTTCTCAACACGTCCCGCGGCGCTTTGGTGGATGCCGAGGCACTTCTGGCAGGGATCAAATCCCGAAAAGTGGGTGCGGCTTGCCTGGACGTTTACGAGGAAGAATCCGACTTCTTCTTTGAGGACTTCTCGGGGCATATTCTGGACGACGATGTTCTCGCCCGTCTGATCTCTATGCCCAACGTCATCGTTTCCTCTCACCAGGCGTTCCTCACAGAGGAAGCTCTTGCCAACATTGCCGAAACCACGGTGATGAACATCGTCACGCTGTTTGCAACGGGGCAATGCGAAAACGAGCTTTGCTATCGCGGGGGTGTTGCCGAGGACTGCAAATCCAGAAAATGTTTTTAGAGATTCCATTTAAATCATGTAAAAACGGCGCATTTGTGAGCTTTTCAGGGTTCACAGATGCGCCGTTCCAACCATTCCCACGGAGAATCTTGATATTTTTTTCACATAACGTATTGAAATTTTCATCAATTCATGATACAATAACGGCAGAACTCTAAAATTGTTTTAACGAGGTGAATTATGAAGATTACCAACGACATCAAATACATTGGAGTCAACGACCACCGCGTGGATCTCTTTGAGGGACAGTATGTGGTTCCCAACGGAATGTCATACAATTCCTACGTCATCCTGGACGAAAAGATCGCCGTGATGGACACCGTTGACGCAAACTTTACCCACGAATGGCTGGACAACCTTCAAAACGTGCTGAACGGGCGTTCTCCCGACTATCTCATCGTTCAGCACATGGAGCCAGACCACTCCGCCAACATTTTGAATTTCACAAAAACCTATCCCAACGCCACCATCGTTTCCTCGACCAAGGCATTCTCCATGATGAAAAACTTTTTCGGGACCGATTTTTCCGACAAGCAACTGATCGTTGGCGAGGGAAGCTCCCTTTCCTTGGGAAAACATCAGCTGGCGTTCGTCGCAGCGCCCATGGTGCATTGGCCAGAGGTGATCGTGACCTATGACGCGACCGATAAAGTCCTGTTCTCTGCCGACGGTTTCGGAAAATTCGGCGCTTTGGACGTGGAAGAAGATTGGGCTTGCGAGGCAAGACGCTATTATATCGGCATCGTTGGAAAATACGGCGTACAGGTACAGAATCTGCTGAAAAAAGCGTCAACGCTGGATATTCAGACCATCTGCCCGCTCCACGGTCCCGTACTCACCGAAAATCTGGAATACTATCTGAATCTTTACTGGACCTGGTCATCCTACCAGCCCGAGGAAGAAGGCATCGTGATCGCCTATACCTCGGTCTACGGCAACACAAAAAAAGCAGTGATGCAGTTGGCGGACAAGCTGAAAGCCAACGGTTGCCCCAAGGTGGTAGTCAACGATCTTGCAAGATGCGATATGGCAGAAGCCGTGGAAGACGCATTCCGATACAGCAAATTGGTGCTTGCCACCACCACCTACAACGCCGAGATCTTCCCCTTCATGCGGGAGTTTATCAACCATCTCACCGAGCGCAATTTCTCAAACCGCACCGTTGCGTTCATTGAAAACGGAAGCTGGGCGCCCTTGGCGGCAAAGGTGATGCGTGGGATGCTGGAAAACTCCAAGAATCTGACCTATACCGACACCTCGGTGCGGATCCTTTCCGCGCTGAACGAGGAAAGCTCCGCGCAACTGAATCAGTTGGCGGACGAGCTTTGCCGTGATTATCTGGCGCAACAAGACGCCACCGCCAACAAAAACGATCTTACCGCATTGTTCCGCATCGGATACGGGCTTTACGTGGTCACGTCCAACGACGGCAAAAAAGACAACGGCTTGATCGTGAACACGGTGACGCAGGTCACCAACACCCCCAACCGCATTGCCGTCACCATCAATAAGGACAGCTATTCCCACCACGTCATCAAGCAAACGGGGATCATGAACATCAACTGCCTGACGGTGGATGCTCCCTTTGCCGTGTTTGAAAAGTTCGGATTCGTCAGCGGACGGAACGTGGACAAATTTGCGGACTGCGAACCGCTCCGCTCTGACAACGGGCTGGTGTTCCTGCCCCGTAATATCAACGCATTCCTCTCCTTGAAGGTGGAGCAGTACGTGGATCTGGACACCCACGGAATGTTCATCTGCGCGGTCACCGAAGCCCGCGTGCTGTCTGACCGCGAAACCATGACCTACACCTACTACCAAAATAACGTAAAGCCCAAGCCCCAGACCGAGGGCAAAAAAGGATACGTTTGCAAGGTCTGCGGTTACGTTTACGAGGGCGAACCTCTGCCCGAGGATTTCATTTGCCCCTTGTGCAAGCACGGCGCGGCGGATTTTGAGAAGATCAAATAGGCTCTAAAAAACGAGAGAATTGACTTGGATTTGTTTACCATGAATGCCTTTTAAGCCAATTCTCTGCAAAATTGCATAACTCACAAAAAAGAGGATTTAACCGATCCTCTTTTTGTTATTCCTATTTTTTCCCTCCAATTAAGACGTTTTTCCCTTGGTAAACCATTTTTGTCTAAAGCATAAAAAAAGCTGCCTCAAGCGCTCTGAAATTTGCGTTTGAAACAGCCCCTTATCATTCTTTTGATTCTTCCTTTGTGGTAGGATTCGTATTTTGAGGATTCGCGGTGGATTTTGATCCACTCCCCTGCGATCTTTTTTTGCGGTGTCGGCGTTTTTTGTTTTGCACCCCCAAAGCGTTGGCAAGTCCCGTTTCTGCGGAACGCTTTTTTCCGCTTCCCTTTCTCGGTTTCTCCTTTTTTGGGGGAGGCAACGCAGTGGATAAGATCAATTGATCTGCGAACTCAGTCTTGATTTTTTTCGGTGAGATCCCATGTCGCTCGCAAACAGCCTTCAGCAACAGCATGGTAGCGTAGGCATCTCCGTCGCTGCGGTGCTGATTTTCGGGTTCAAACCCACAGTAAGCCTGAACGTAGCCGCTTAACCCGTGGGCGTTTGGATGATCTCCAAATTGCTTGCACATCCGTTCCATGTCCAGACATTGAAACTCCAAAGGCCTCAGCCCGTAGCGTTCACAAGCACGGCGCAGTGCCACGGTGTCGTTTTTCACCGCAAATCCCACCACCAAGTCGGCACGGCACAGCAACCTTTTCAACCTCTTATAATAGGAAGGGAAAAGAGCCGCGGAACGAACGGTTTTCATAGGGTACGCCAAAATATGTGACCGAACGTAGCCGTTCCATTCACAGTCCGGGTTCATCAGCAGGTCTGTCTGCGGTTCGGTCAATTTAAATTTGTGGTTGGTCTGCACGTATCCCAGGGAATAAACCGACCCCGGCACCTTTCCGTTTGCAAACTCCATATCAAAAAACAAGATCTTCATATATTTTTCTGATCGTCACTTTCTAACGCCATTCTTCTACAGCATAAGTTTACAGAATAAATGTAAACACGGTATAACCATTTTGTAAATTCAAAAAAAATCTTCACTTTTTTGCTAATTTATCATCATTTCCGTCATGTTTTTGATTTATTTGCAGAAACTATTGGTACGCTCAAAAAACCTTGACGCAGTCTAATTCCAAAGTTTTCTCAATAATACATTATTAACTTTTCGATCTTCGCTTGTTATAATTAAAATGGGCGGAAATGGCTTTGCGCCCATATATCACTTACACGCACGGAGGATATTTTATGGGTAGCTTTCAAGAACTACTCCAAATGATGGGGGCAAATCCCCTGCTGCTGACCTCGATCCTGCTGACCTTGGGCGTGATCCTGGTCAACGGATGGACCGACGCACCGAACGCAATCGCAACCTGTGTCGTTACCCGTTGTATGTCACCACGCGCCGCCATTCTCATGGCTGCCGTATTCAATTTCCTCGGGGTATTCCTGATGACGCTGGTCAACGCCACCGTTGCGGAAACCATTACCAAAATGGTAAACTTCGGAGATAATTCCCATGAAGCCATCGTGGCGCTCAGCGCCGCGCTCTTTGCCATCGTGCTTTGGGCGACCTTGGCTTGGGTATTTGGGATCCCCACCAGCGAGAGCCACGCGCTGATCGCAGGATTGACGGGAAGCGCCATCGCGCTCCACGGCAGCCTGGAAGGCGTCAACGGTGGCGAATGGGTGAAGGTCGTTTACGGAATCATCATTTCCGTTAGTTTGGGCTTTGGCTTGGGCTGGCTGGTGTGCAAATCCGTGACCTTACTGTTTAAAAAGATGGAGCGTCCCAAGACAGAACCCATCTTCCGAGGGGCGCAGATCGTTGGCGCGGCAGGTATGGCGTTCATGCACGGCGCGCAGGACGGTCAAAAATTCATGGGCGTGATCATTCTTTGCGTTTATATGTCCCGCGGGCAAGCGCTGCCGTCCGAAACCGTGGTTCCGATCTGGCTGATGCTACTTTGTTCCGTGGTGATGGGACTGGGAACCGCCATCGGCGGCAAAAAGATCATCAAATCTGTCGGTATGGACATGGTGAAGCTGGAAAAATACCAAGGCTTTTCCGCCGACATTGCGGCATCCCTCTCACTGCTGTTCTGTTCCATTTTCAGTCTTCCCGTTTCCACCACGCACGCAAAAACCACCTCTATCATGGGCGTGGGCGCGGTGAAACGTCTATCCGCCATAAACTTCTCGGTGGTAAAGGAAATGGTACTGACCTGGATCCTCACCTTCCCCGGATGCGGACTCATCGGATTTTTAATGACCAAATTATTTATGCGGATCTTCTGATCCCCAACGTTTAGAAAGGAAATATAACCGCCATGGCTAACAAATCTGACCGTTTCTACTTTGAAAACTTTATTGAAGCAACCGATTGCGCCTGCAAGGCATCCACCTATCTGACCGAGTGTTTGACATCCTACGATCCCAACCGTCTGGTTGATATGCTGAAAACCATGCACGATTTTGAGCATACGGGAGATCTGAAGAAGCACGAAATGTCCGCCGCGCTGGCGAAAGCCTTCGTAACCCCCGTTGACCGTGAAGACTTGGCAATGATCAGCCAGAACATCGACGAGGTGTCGGACAAGATCGAAGAAGTTCTGCAACGCTTTTATATGGACAGCATTGACACCGTTCCCCCGCAAGCCCTTGAATTTGCAAAGAAGATCGTGACCTGTTGTGATCTGATCAAATCCATCATGGAAGAATTCAGTAATTTTAAAAAGCCCGCCCGTCTGCGCGAGATGATCGTGGAGCTGAACAATCTGGAAGAAGCCTGCGACGCCATTTACTTGAGCGCTATGCACGATGCTCGTCAACATAGCACCGATCTCTGGGAGATTTTGGCTTGGAGAAAGATCTATGAGTGCCTTGAGGGTTGTGCAGACGCTTGCGAACACGTAGGCGATTGCATTGAAACCGTGATCATGAAAAATACTTGATAAAAGCAAGAGCGCAAGTCCGTGAAGACTTGCGCTCTCATTTTATTCATTTCGGACGGGAATGTTCTCGGCAAGATCCTTGCCAAAGATCATTCCCACTACTTTTTTGAAATTCTCCGACGGTTCGCCGTACAAGTGCATCTGTTCCCCACTCACGGGATGCTCAAAATGCAATTCCCCAGCGTGAAGGCACTGCCCTTGGATCAAATTTCGATGCCGTGCTTCAAAGGCTGTCTTATCTCCGCCATACACGGGATCTCCCAACAACGGGTGCCCGATGGATGCCAGATGCACGCGGATCTGGTGAGTCCGTCCCGTTTCCAACCGACAGCGTAACAACGTGAACGTGTTTCCGTCCATGGCGCCTTCTCCCAACACCGTCCAATGGGTGACGGCAGGACGCGAACGAAAGGCTTCGTTGCGGATCACTGCCATCTTTTTGCGGTCTGTGGGATGCCGTCCGATGGGAGCGTCCACCGTCCCTTCGGTTTCCCGAAATCCGCCAATGGCAATCGCGTAATAAATACGGTTCACCAAATGCTCCTTGATATCCGCCGCCAGCTTTTGATGGGCGTTGTCGTTCTTCGCCACCACCAAAAGTCCCTCGGTATCCTTATCGATCCGATGAACGATCCCGGGGCGTACCACGCCGCCAACGCCAGAAAGCGAGCCGCCGCAGTGCCAAAGCAGAGCGTTCACCAAGGTTCCGTCGGGATTCCCCGGCGCGGGATGGACCACCATGCCGCAGGGCTTATTCACCACGATCACGTCCGGATCCTCATAAACGATGTTCAGAGGGATCTCCTGCGGAATTGCTTCGGTCGGCTCTGGCTCGGGAAGCGTGATCTCCAAAATCTCGTTTGCCCGAAGCCGACTGTTTTTCGCCGCCGTTTTTTCATTGACCGTAACGAATCCGTCCTCGATCAATCTTGCAGCCGCCGAGCGGGTGATCTCCGCCAATTCGGACACCGCTACGTCCAATCGCTTTCCGATCCACTCGCCCGATACGGTCAGCAGCAACGAGTCCTCACGGTTGGTCGGTGTCATGATCGACGTCCTTTCCCTCGTCCGTTTGCTTGGCTGCGCGAGCTTCCGCGATGAAATCCCGAATCAGGAACACCATCAGGATTCCCGCGCCAACCGTAACGAAGGAATCCGCCACGTTGAATACGGGAAAATTGATCAGCGTGAAGTCAATGAAGTCCACCACAAATCCCCAGCAAATGCGGTCGATCATATTTCCGATGCCGCCGCCGATGATCATGGCAAGGCTGATCTTCACCCATTTGTGATCCTTGGAAAAGCCGAACAGATAGATCCCCAGCCCGATAATGGCAACGGTGGAAAAGGTCATGAACACCCAACGGTGATTCGCGAGCATCCCCCACGCCGCGCCGGGATTTTTAACGTAGGTCAAATGCAGAACGTCTTCCCACAAATGGAAGGAGCCTGCCGCCCCCTCGGGCTGAAGATAGATCACGGTCAAATATTTGGTAAACTGATCCAACGCAACCGAACCGAATATGATCGCTATTAAGATCCAAAGCATAGCAAAATCCCCCTTCGGTTTGTTCTTGTCAACGCGATCCTGCATCAGAGCTCCAGAATGGTCTTGCAGCGCTCACAGAGGAAGCCGCCGTCCTCGGTTTGGAGTCCCTGCTTGGAGTAGCTCCAGCATCTGTCGCACTTGCAACCGTCGGCAGGCTCAACCAACACGCCAACGCCCGACGCACCGTCGGTCAGCGCATTCTCGGGAGCATCCCCGTCGCACAGCGTCACACCCGAAACGATGAACACCGTGGTCAATTCCTTGCCAAAGCCCTCCAAAAGCGCCTTCATGTCAGCCTCCTTGGTGTAGAGGGTGATCTTGGCTTCCAGCGACTTTCCAACCATTTTTTCGGCACGCGCCAGCTCCAACGCCTTCATCACGTCATCTCTCATGTCAAAGAGCTTATCCCAACGTCCGCGGATCTCCTCGTAGGTCAGAGCCGCGTCGTACGTAGGCATATCGTTCAGATAAACGCTTTCCTTGGTGTCACTGTCTGCGTGGGGGATCGCCTGCCACATCTCCTCGGCGCTGAACGCCAGAATGGGCGCCAGCAAACGGATCAATCCCGACAGCACGAAGTACATCACTGTCTGGGCGCTGCGGCGGGCAAGGCTGTCCGCGCGTTCGGTGTAAACGCGCTCCTTGGTAATGTCAACGTAGAGCTTGGAAAGCTCGGTGGTGCAGAAGTTTCCGATCTCGTGGTAAACGATGTGGAACTCGTAATCGTCGTACGCCTTGAGAACGGTCTTGGTCAGATCGTTCATCTTGGAAAGCATCCAGTAGTCGATCTCCTGCAAACGGTCAAATGCAACCGCATCCTTGTTGGGATCGAAATCCGACAGGTTCGCGATCAGGATACGAACGGTATTTCTGATCTTGCGGTAAGCATCCGAAAGCTGACGGAAAATGGGATCGGACACACGAACGTCCACGCGATAGTCGGAAGACGCCACCCACAGACGAACCAGATCGGCGCCGTACTTGGGGATCATATCCTCGGGAAGGATGCTGTTTCCGAGGGATTTGTGCATTGCTTTTCCCTCACCGTCAACCACCCAACCGTGGGTGAGGACCGTCTTATAGGGCGCAACGGGCGCTTTGCCCGCGCCAACTGCGGTGAGCAGAGAGGATTGGAACCATCCTCTGTATTGGTCTGCGCCTTCCAGATAAAGATCTGCGGGCCATTTATAATCCTCGTTATCGTGAAGCACTGCGAAATGGGACGAGCCCGAATCAAACCAACCGTCTAACGTGTCGGTTTCCTTGGAGAAATGCTTTCCGCCGCAATGGGGGCACACGAAAGTGTCAGGCAACAACTCGGACGCTTCCTTTTCATACCAAACGTTAGAGCCATACTCACCGAATGCCTTGGAAACGATATCAATGGTTTCGTCGGTGCAGATGGGCTTCTTGCAATCCTCGCAGTAGAATACGGGAATGGGCAAGCCCCAATGCCGCTGACGGGAGATGCACCAGTCAGCGCGATCTCTCACCATCTGCTTGATGCGCTCTCCGCCCCATTCGGGCAACCACTGCACGTCCTCGCAAGCCTTCACCGCATCATCCTTAAATGCGTCCACCGAGCAGAACCACTGGGGAGTCGCGCGGAAGATGATGGAATTCTTACATCTCCAACAATGAGAATACTCATGCTCCAATTCCTCGGAAGCAAACAGCGCGCCGCTGGCTTTCATATCGTCCAAGATCGCTTGGTTGGATTCGTCGTAACGAAGTCCCGCAAACTTTCCTGCTTCCTCGGTCTGGTAACCTCTGTCATCCACGGGAACCAGTGGCGGCAAGCCGTAGCGACGGCAGGTCACGTTATCGTCCGCGCCGAATCCGCCTGCGGTATGCACGCATCCCGTACCGCTATCCATGGTAACGTAGTCCGCAACCACAACCAAGGAATCTCTATCCAGGAAGGGGTGCTGCGCCGTCATGTACTCAAAATCCTTGCCGCAGAAGGTTGCCACGGTTTCGTAGGTGGAGAATCCACCTGCCAGCATAGTCTTGGCGCAAAGCGCCTCTGCCACGATATAGCATTCGCCGTTCTCGGTCTTGGCGAGAACATAGCTTTCGGTGGGATTGAGCGCGATGGCTTGGTTCCCGGGCAACGTCCAGGTGGTGGTAGTCCAGATCACGAAATAAGTCTTGCTCAAGTCCACCAAAGAGGACAGCTTGCCCTGGTCGTCCTTCACTTGGAACTTGACGTAGATGGAAGTACAAGGATCGGTCTTATACTCGATCTCTGCCTCTGCCAGTGCGGTTTCATCCACGGGGCACCAGTAAACCGGCTTCAGTCCCTTGTAGATGTACCCTCTCTTATACATTTCCCCGAACACCTGGACCTCACGCGCCTCAAAAGACTTGTCCATAGTCAGGTAGGGATGCTCCCAGTCAGCAGTTACGCCCAGACGCTGGAACTGCCCCATCTGAATGTTGACGAAGTCCTTCGCGAAAGCCTCACAAGCGTTGCGGAACTGGGGAATGGACATCTTTTTTCTGTCCAGTTTATTCTTCTTGATGATGGCGGACTCAATGGGCATTCCGTGGTTGTCCCAACCGGGAGTAAACGGAACGCGATAGCCCGTCATCTGCTTGGTCTTGTTGATGATATCCTTCAGGATCTTGTTCATCGCCGTTCCCATATGGATGTTTCCATTGGAGAAGGGGGGGCCGTCGTGCAGCATAAAGAGGGGCTTACCCTCTCCCTTTTCCTGCATCATGCGGTAGAGGTTGATGGAATCCCAATACTTGAGCATATCCGGCTCTCTTTGAGGCAGATTCGCCCGCATGGGGAATTCCGTTGTGGGTAGATTGAGTGTGCTGGTGTAATCCTTTGCCATGTCTGATCTCCTATATCCCTAAAAAAATTGTAAACAGTTTTCAGTGTACTAAACAAAAAACGCCTCACAGCATTGCCATGAGACGGAAATTCCGCGGTACCACTCATCTTCGCCGAAGCTCGGCGCACTCTGTCGGCAACAACCGACGGGGCCTTAACGCAGCCATACGGACGCGCCTACTGACAACGGGTTCAGCGCGCCGACTCGGAAGGGATCCCCTCTGAAAGCCATCCGTTATCGGCATCTCACCGCCGCCGATTCTCTGTGAACCTCTTGCTTTCGGGGTCTTCGTCATAGTCGTGTAGAGTATTTTATCATATTTTTCTCGGTTTGTCAATATCTATTTCCTTATATTTTAATTCTTTTTTCGTGTTTTTAGATTAAGATTTGTTCTTATTCTTAAAATTATAGGTTTTTTTGACATTTTCCGAGTATTTTCATATGCTGTAGTAAGCCGTTATGAGATCGTTTCGGCTTACTCGGAATCAAGGCAGACCTTGCGTTTGATTCTATCATCTCTTTTTTCGGAAAGTAAATTAAGGAGAACACGAGATGTACAATCCCAACCAATCCCCTTCCTCACGACGCGGAAGTGAGGAATTTCTGCGCAGAATGAATCAAAATCAATTCTCAAGCTGCGCCCCTTGCGGGGCATCTACCAAGCAGTCCCACTCTTTCGACAGCCGCCAAAGCAACGGCGGGCGCGGATGCGACTCTCCCGCATCGGGCGGTTGCAACCAATCGGGAACGCCTGCCATGCCTGCGTTGGCAATGGTTTACGCCCCCGTCCAGGAGTGGACTTGTCTGATGGAAACGCCCGAGATGGCGCTTGCCCACGGAACCTTGTTCAAGGAACTACTCAAGCCATTTGACGGACGCGGCTCCCGCCGCTCCGGGAAGTGCTGATCGGAGGTGTAAAAATGCAACGACCAAACTGCAAAAACTGTACCGAAGCCATGCAAAAGCTTCGTCAGATCGATTTCTGTCTAGTGGAAACCGTCCTGTATCTGGATGCCTATCCAGATCATCCACAAGCGTTGGAATACTACCACAAATTGGTGGAAGAACGCCAAAGTCTGATGGAACAGTACGAATTAACCTGCGGTCCGCTGACGATCTACGGAAACAAGAGCCGTAATTCCTGGGAATGGGTGAAAACCCCGTGGCCTTGGGAATCCGATGCTGATTGATCACACCATGAAAGGACAGAATCACCATGTGGACTTATGAACGAAAACTGCAATATCCCATCAAGATCAAAACCCCAAACGCCAAGGCGGCACAGCTCATTATTTCCCAGCTCGGCGGTCCTGACGGCGAGTTGAACGCCGCCATGCGGTATCTGAACCAGCGCTATTCCATGCCATATCGCGACGTGGTGGGGATCCTCACCGACGTTGGAACAGAGGAACTGGCGCACCTGGAGATGGTTGCGACCATTCTCTATCAGCTCACCAAAGGACTCACCGAATCCGAAATTGAAAACAGCCCCTTTTCCACCTATTTTATCGACCACACCACCGGCATCTATCCCGTGGCGTCCTCGGGCTTCCCCGATACCATGAGCGCCATTGCTGTGAAGGGAGATATCATCACCGATCTCAACGAGGATCTGGCTGCAGAGCAAAAAGCAAGAACCACCTACGACAATATTCTGCGTCTGGTAGATGATCCTGACGTCAGAGATCCCATCAAGTATCTCCGCGAGCGGGAGATCGTCCATTATCAAAGGTTCGCCGACGCCCTTCGTCGTACGCAGGAGCATCTGGACAGCAAAAACTTCTACGCATTCAATCCGTCGTTTGATAAAAAGTAAAAATCTTACGGGGCCTTCGTCGATGGAGAAGTCCCTCTTGTTAAGAAAGACGCCTCAGTTATTTTCCTCGACTTTATTTTCCAAAAGCATTGCATTTTCGACGAAAATATGATACAATAAAATATCTTTTTTATTTTGGAAGGTTTTCATGGAACTCACTGCAAAACAACGGGCATCCTTTCTCCGCCGAACTCAAATCAACAGCTTGGCATTCCTTCTTTTTTCGTTGTTTCTTACGGTCTGCTTTTTCGCCGCCGTATTTCCTGCCGCGAAGCTGACCGCCATTTCCAAAGAAGATTTTTTCCGAGGACTGACGAGGATCCTTACCGGTCCTTCCAAGCTGGTGACCGATTACTTTGCGCTGGGTGGACTTGCCCCCACCCTTTTCAATGCGGGGATCTGCGGATTGGCGTGCAACCTGTTCCTCATCTTCAGCCGTACCAAAGCCAATTCCACCACCTTTGCGGCTTATATCCTCGTGATCGCTCACTGCTTTTACGGATTGAACTTTATCAATATGTGGCCCCCGTTCGTTGGCGTGATCATTTACTGCGGATTCAAAAAGCTACCGCTCCGCGATCATCTTCACGTCGCTATGTTCTCCACCGCTCTGGCTCCCTTCATCAGTGATTTTCTGTTTTATTATCCCTTGGGAAGCGAGCTTCGGATCTTCGGTGTCAGCGTGCTTGGCATCCTGCTCTCGCTGGCGTTTGGGATCCTTGCGGGATTTCTGGTCCCCGCACTGCTCCCAGGCACCACTGCCATGCACCGTGGATACAGCTTGTACCGCGCGGGACTTTCCATTGGAATGTTGGGCATCTTCGTATATTGTTTCCTATACAAAACCTTAGGGCTGTTCCCCCACAGCGACAGCTTTGAAGCGGTAGAGGGGTACGACGCCATGTCGCCCAAGCACTTCCTATTCGTAAACGGGTTCTTTTTTATCATTTTCTTTCTATCCCTGCTTCTTGGCTTTTTCCTCAACGGACGCAGCTTTCAAAATTACTCCAAGTTGCTTTCCTGCACAGGACACGGAATCGACTTTGCGGATCAGTTTGGAATGCCCCTCTGCTTTATCAATTTCGGCATCTACGGTTTTTGTATTCTGATCTACCTGAATATCGTCTTTCTTCTGCCCATCCTTCTTCCCTTTTTGCCTGCGGGTTGCGGTTTTTCGGGCGCTACCGTGGGCGTGATATTCGCCGCGCTCACCTTTGCGGCGGACGGTCAGCATCCCAAAAACGTGGCGCCTATCGCGCTTGGCTATACGGTTCTTTTTGTCGTAGTCTGCCTGATCTGCGCCGTTGCGGGCTTGGAGATCCCCTGGGCGCTCTCCACCCAAGCCTATATCAACGGTCTGGCGTTTGCCACGGGACTTTGCCCCATTGCGGGGGCTTACGGGTTCCGATACGGCGTCATCGCAGGCATCGTCAGTGCCATCATTTGCACCTCAACCGCCAGCATGCACGGTGGATTCGTTCTCTATAACGGTGGATTCAACGCAGGGCTCACCGCCCTGATCCTCATTCCCATTCTGGATTTTTACAACGTCACCCCACGCCCCGAGGAAACCATTGAGGACATTGAACTCCCCAAGAAAAAGCGAAAACGGAAAAAGGCCAAAAACAAGAAAAAGCCACGCACGGAAGGCGTGGCACAATAAGCAAAAAAACGCACTTGTTGGAATTCTCTTAAATGAAACTTACAAAAATCAGCCGCGCCCGAAAGCGCGGCTGAACATTTTGCTATCTTTATTTACATCATTCTATTTCCTCATATTCAAATCTATAACTCCCCTTATCAAATACTTGATAAATCCGCATCCGAAATTGTCCTTTTTCGGTAGAACAATCGAAATCCATATACCATTTTTTGTAATCTGAATCATCATCGTATTCTATCGGATAATTAGTATCGGTTTCAAAGGAAGAAATTGACCCGTAAGTTTCGACAAATTCCTGATCGGAATTCAAAAATGATCTTGCATCGTCAATAAATCCTTGACGTTCAATATTCTTAATTCTGTGATTTAAATATGTATATCCAATTACCCAAACTGTTAAAAACAGAACAGCAGAAATAACGATAATCAAAATGGTTTTTCTTTTCATCTTCGTTATCCTCCACACAATTCCTCATCTACGATTTCATTCAAGATTCAAGAAAGCCGCAACGTTTCACCCGATCCGATGGAATAGAGCGTTCCGTCAACGTCAAACCAGATCTGATACAGCGTGGGATTATAGATCATCTTGCCGTCGGCACTGTACACCAAGGAATTGTACGCAGTCACGTAATCGTAGATCTCGATGTTGGTTGCGTACCAAATATCCTCATGTCCCGCAAGCTTCTCGCAGATCTGTTCCATGCGATCCCAGTTGTTATATCGGTCAAATTCAAAGCTATGCCCCCAGAGATAGAACAAGCGAGGCTGTCTGCTGGCGCAATATTGCTTCTCGGAAAAATCCAGATTCAAAAACTGATCGATGTACTCAAAGATCTGGGCATTGTTGTGGTGCGCCGTGGGCATCCAGCAATGCCAATCGGTTGGCAATTCAAATTCGTTGTTGTCCTTGCCCAAGGTGCGGCAATAAACGATGTCCAATTCCTTGAGGTAGCTTTTGATCTGCTGGTAATTCGCATCGTTGGAAAAGCGTCGGATCCCAAAATCGGGATACGCCATACCTCGGATGATGCGGTCATACTTTTTCTCCAGCTCCAGACGGCAGTTCAGCACGTCCTGAATGCCCTCAATGGGACGCAGACCGCCTTCTGCTCTGTGAAGATATCCGTGAACGGCGATCTCGTGCCCCTTGGACAGGAAAACGTCTTCCACCACTTCCTTTGTCAGGGGTTCCCGACGGGCTTCGTCACTGTTGAAATTGAAGGTTCCCTTTAGTCCGTGACGGGTGAGGATCTCGGCAAGCTTCGGATCCTGCGGACAGCCGTCGTCATAACTGAAGGTCACCGCTCGCGTTTTTCCTTGGGGAAATCTTAAAAATTGGTATCTCATAGGAATCTCCTCTCCGATAGATTCAGAACATTTGACTTGGATAAAATCCTTTTTCGTGCAACGCCAGCAACGCCTTCTGCGTTACCTCAACGTCCTCGCGGTAGGTCAAACCGAACCAACAATCCGAGGACGATCTGGCTTTCACAGTTATTGCGCCCTGCGCCAGAAAATCGTTGATCATAATAGGCAACAAACATTCCGCCTTCAATTCGTTTGGCTCCAATTCCCGCAAAAAGGCGTCAAAGTACGCCTCGATCATGGGAACGCTGTCGGGATGGAAGCCCCAAATATTCATGGATACGGGAAGCAGAGGAGAAAGCTCACCGCTATCCGACAAAATGCTGCGATCCGCCTCATAGTGGATGTTCTTCGTTTCCTGCACCGACTGCAAAACGCCGTCTGAAATTTGACATACGCCTCTGGTGACGCCGCCGTTTTCACTCATGGTGTTCCCCAGAATATAAGGCACCATCACGGCTTGCTCTTTTCCGTTCAGATCGTCCAGCATGGTTTTCAGGATCTGATACGCTTCCTTGCCGTAGTAATCGTCCGCGTTGATGGTTGCAAAGGGCGCGTCCAGATATTCCTTCGCGCAAAGCAAGGCGTGAACCGTTCCAAAAGGCTTGGTTCTCTCTGCCGGGATCTGATAAAACGCGGGAATAGAGGAATAATCCTGCACAGCGTAATCCACACGCACTTTCTTCTCCAACCGGTTTCCGATCTTTTCGCGGACGGTTTCCACCATGTCCGATTTCAGAATAAACACCACACGGTCAAATCCTGCTTCTATTGCGTCGTAAACGGAATATTCCATCAAGCACTCTCCCGATGGGCCAACGCAGGAGATCTGCTTATTTCCGCCAAAACGGCTTCCAAGCCCCCCTGCCAAAACTACCAAAGTACTGTGTTTCATATTACGTTCCTCCTTTCATCGTCCTTTCTCTTTCAAATGATCCGAATTCGATTGCTGTTTGCAACGTCCACAGTCAGGCTTGGAGCGATCTCCAAAATCTGCTTCCGCAGTACCTCACAAACGGGATTCTCGGTATAAAAATGACCTGCCGCGATCAAATTCATGCGCCATTCGGGGCAGTCGGTGAGATGATGATGCGCCAACTCTCCAGACAGATAGGTGTCCGCGCCCGCAGCCCGTGCGGCGCCTACGTCGTCCGAACCGCTGCCTCCCAGAACCGCCACGCGCTTCACTGCCGCGCCGCCGTCCGAAACGGTGACGCACGGGGCACCCGTAACCTGTTTCACACGCTCCGCAAAAGCGTCCAAGGTCATCTCTTGCTTCAAATTGCCGATCCGCCCAATGGCTTCTCCGTCGTTTCCAAAAAGAACGGTA
>JAZSMC010000027.1:0-13984 GCA_045535705.1 Eubacteriales bacterium | reverse complement strand
GGGGAGAAATATGTTCGCACCACCCTCGGAAGGACATCTTATCCTTTTCGTTGAAAGTTTTTGGAATTCTTAAAACCTTTTTTCAAAAAGGTTTTAAGCGGAGCGCGAGGCAGAGCCTCGCGACCTTCTGTAATATCATATAGTCCATAATTTATTGGAAAAATTCTGTAAAACGGTTGACTTTTCAAGGAAAATAGGGTAAAATAGATATGTATAGTTATTTTGAGGGGAGGGAATGCTGTGATACGGAGCATGACGGGTTTTGGCAGGTGTCGCGAAACGGTGAACGGCAGAGAGATCACGGTGGAGATCAAGTCGGTGAACAGCCGATATTTTGACTGCACGGTGAAGATCAGCCGAGCGGTGGGATATCTGGAAGAACGTATCAAGCCCTACCTTCAGGCAAAGGGAGTTTCCAGAGGAAAGGTGGACGTTTGGATCGGCGTGGAGAACGTGGATTCCGAGGGGGTACGCGTAGAGTTGGACGACGCGTATCTGAACGGATACCTGACCGCGTTGAAGCGGTTGCGGGACGAATACGGTCTGCGCGACGATATTTCGGTGATGACGGTAGCGCAGCACCAGCAGATCTTCACCGTTCGGAAGCCCGAAGAAGACATGGAACGGGATTGGCAGGAAGTGCTGTCGGTTCTGGAGCCTGCAACCGACGCTTTTCTGGCGGTTCGGGAACGGGAAGGCGAAAAGCTGGCGGCGGACGTGCGGGAAAAGGTGAAGCACATTCGGGACGCCGCCGACGAGGTGGAGCGTCTGTCGGCTGACAGCGTGTCCAAATACCGCGAGCGATTGGCGGAGAAGATCCGCGACGCCCTTGCCGACAACCGCATTCAGCCCGACGAGAGCAGAATTCTCACCGAATGCGCCATTTTTGCCGACAAGGTGGCAGTGGACGAGGAATTGGTTCGTCTGCGTACCCATTTCGGCGCGTTGGAGCAGATCCTCAGATCGGGGGAACCCGTTGGAAGAAAGCTGGATTTTCTGTTGCAGGAAATGAATCGGGAAGTGAACACCACGGGCTCCAAGTGTAACAACGCGGAGATCACCCGTTTGGTGGTGGATATGAAGTGCGAGCTGGAAAAGATCAGAGAACAGATTCAAAATCTGGAATAAAAGGAGCCAAGTTATGAAGTTTATCAACGTAGGATTTGGGAATATGGTGGCGGCAGACCGTGTGGTTGCGCTGGCAAGTCCCGATTCCGCCCCCATCAAGCGGTTGATTCAGGATTCCAAGGATGAGGGGAGAGCCATTGACGTGACCTGCGGAAGAAGGACCCGCGCGGCGATCATCACCGATTCGGAGCACGTGATCCTTTCTGCCATTCAGACCGAAACCATCGCGAACCGTCTGGAGAACAGTGACGCCGAGGACGGCGAGCCGGACGACTGCGAAGAAGAATGATCGGTTGAGGAAAACGAAATGGAAAAAGGATTGTTGGTCGTGATTTCCGGTCCTGCGGGGAGCGGAAAGGGAACCGTGAACCGCGTGCTGATGGAGCAGCCCGATTACGTATTTTCGGTGTCCGCCACCACCCGCGCTCCCCGTCCGGGAGAGGTGGACGGCGTGAACTACCATTACATCACCGCGGAAGAATTTGAAAAGCGCATCCAAGCCGACGAGCTGTTGGAATACACCAAGTACTGCGGAAATTATTACGGAACCTTGAAGCGGGAAACCGAGGCGGTGCTGGAGAGCGGAAAGAACCTGATCCTGGAGATCGAGGTGGAGGGTGCCGTGAACGTGAAGCGTTTGTGCCCGGATTCGGCGGTGCTGATCATGCTGTTGCCTCCGTCCTACGCAGTTCAGGAGCAACGCCTGCGCGGCAGAGCTACCGAGCCCGAGGACGTGATCCTTCGGCGGCTGGAGCGCACCAAAGAGGAGATGGAATATCTCGGTCAGTACGACTACGTGGTGTATAATTACGACGGGCGCGCCGAGGACTGTGCTGCGGAGATCCAAAATATTATCCGCGCGGAAAAAAGTGCCATGAGGCGCAACCCCGATGCGAAGAACCGCTTTTTCGGGAATTGAGCTTGAAAAAATATTTGACAGATACAAGGAGATCAAGAATTATGCTGAACCCCACCATTGACGAGCTGACACAAGGAAAATACAACCGCTACGAGCTGGCGCTTGCCTCCGCAAAGTGCGCGCGGATCATCACTGAGGAGTACGTTGAACAGCACGCCGCAGCTGACCGTCCTTCCGTGAACGGCAGAGAAGCGGGGGGCATTGACCGTGAGCTGAGAGATGAAAAGGCTGTGAAGGTCGCCATCG
The DNA here is from genome assembly GCA_045535705.1 of Eubacteriales bacterium. Classification (GTDB taxonomy): domain Bacteria; phylum Bacillota; class Clostridia; order Oscillospirales; family CAG-272; genus UMGS1865. The sequence continues at coordinate 11,691 of JAZSMC010000027.1, read as the reverse complement.
GCAGACTGTATAACGGCGTTTACGAGATCGATCCCAATGCGGGAGAAAAGAAGGTAGCAGAGGCTGAAGCCGAGGAAGCGCAGGAAGACGGCGACGGCGGCGAGAATTCCGCGGATGCGTAACTCTGCGGAGCCAACGCCGTGAAGGGATATCTGTGCGCGGGGATCCGTATGCTGGATACCCCGTACCATGTGGACGTGATCTACGACTACCTTGTCCCCCCGGAGTTGGAGGACGCGGTTGCCGTGGGACGGTTCGTTTCAGCTCCGTTCGGCATCCACAATCAGCTTCGCTTGGGGCTGGTCGTTGAATTGCGGTATCACTCTCCCTACAAGGATCTGAAGCAGCTTTACGGAATCTGTCCCGAAAGCGTTTCGCTGGGAGAGGAAATGATGGGGCTCGCGTCCTTCCTGCGAAGCAGGACTCTCTGTTCCACCGGGGACGCGGTGAGAGCCATGGTTCCCGCTGCAGCATTGACCAAGCTGTCGGAGCTGTATTCCGTCGATCCATCCATATCCATCAACTCCGACGAGATCAGATCGTCGGATTTGTTCGTATATCGGTATTTGCAGGAGCAGGGCGAAACCTCTATGCGACGTCTGCGGGAAAAGCTGGGACTGCGCGCCGAGGGCGGAGCCAGAAGGCTTGCCGCGCACGGTGCGTTGCGCCGACGGGTGGTGTTTGAGGAAGCCAAAGAGGGAAAACAGCAGACCTTCTGGTCGCTGGCGGTGTCAGCGGAAGCCGTGGGGGAGCTGACCGAGGGAAGAAGCTACGAAGGCGTGAAGCTGACCTCGGCAAATCATAAGAATATATTGTCGGTGCTTTTGCAAGAAGGGAGCGCTCTAGCCGGTGCCGATCTCATGGCGCAGGCGGGGGTGACCTCAGCGCAGATCAAAGCCGTGGAAGCAAAAGGCTTGATCGTGGGAGAGGTCAGACAGGTGGAAAGAAATCCCTACACCGAGGCGCCGTACGTGGGGCAAACGCCCCAAACGCTGAACGAGGAGCAAGCAACAGCCCTGGAAACGCTGGACGGTCTGGCATCCTCGGGTGAAGCCAAGGCGGCTCTGCTTCACGGCGTGACGGGAAGCGGAAAAACCAGAGTGATGACCGCCCTCATTGACCGCTTGCTGGAGCGGGGCAGAGGTGTGATCGTGCTGTTGCCCGAGATTGCGCTGACACCCCAGTCGGTATCGGTGTTTTGCTCCCGTTACGGGAACCGCGTGGCGGTGATCCACTCCGCGTTGTCCACGGGGGAGCGTTACGATGCGTACTGTCGGATCCGTCGGGGAGAAGCCGACGTGGTGATCGGAACCCGTTCGGCTGTGTTCGCCCCCGTGCAGGATCTGGGTGCCATTATCATTGACGAGGAGCAGGAGCACACCTATAAATCCGACCAGAACCCAAAATACCACACCAAGGACGTGGCGAGGTACCGTTGCGCGCACCACCGCGCGTTGATGCTGTTGGCGTCGGCGACGCCGTCCCTGGAAAGCTATAAAAAGGCAGAGGAAGGCGTTTACACCCTGGTGGAGCTACGCCACCGTTATAGCGGAGCCGAGCTTCCGCGGGTCACGGTGGTGGATATGCGTCAGGAAGCCAAAAACGGCAACACATCCGAGATCTCGGGAGAGCTTTTGGGCGCGATTCGCGATACCTTGGAGCGCGGAGAGCAGACGATCCTGTTTCTCAACCGACGGGGCTATAACCGCACCGTCACCTGCCGTTCCTGCGGAAAACCGCTGACCTGCCCCAACTGTTCGGTCGCAATGACCTATCACACCGCCCGATGGAGCTATCGGGAAGGGCAGATGGTGTGTCACTGGTGCGGCATGAAGTTGCCGCTTCCGAAGGAATGCCCCGACTGTCATTCCGAGCATCTGGGACATATAGGCTACGGGACTCAACGCATTGAAGAAGAACTGGGAGAGCTGTTTCCGCGTGCGAGGATCCTGCGGATGGACGCCGACACCACGGCGAGCAAAACGTCCTATGATCGGATGCTGGGAAAATTTCGCCGTCACGAGGCGGATATTCTTCTGGGTACCCAGATGGTGACGAAAGGGCACGATTTCCCAAACGTGACCTTGGTTGGCGTGCTGTTGGCGGACGCGTCACTGTATCTGGATGACTACCGCGCGTCGGAGCGCACCTTCGCCATGCTGACGCAGGTGGTGGGACGCGCGGGACGCGGTGAACGGGCGGGACGCGCGATCATTCAGACCAACAACCCCGACAGCGAGGTGATCTCCTTGGCAAGCGCCCAGGATTATCCCACCTTTTACCGTCGGGAAGTGCGGTTGCGGCGGCTGTTGTGTTTTCCGCCATCCTGCGATGTTGCCTTGATCACGGTGAGCGGAACTCTGGAAAACGAATTGCTGATGGCGGCAAAACGGTTGGCGGAGGAGCTGGAGTCGATTCGCGGTGAGGAAGCCTACCGAGGGGTGGAACTGGTCACGTTCGGCCCCTTTGAGGCGCCCGTGTACCGCGTGGATAACCGCTACCGTATGCGAATGGTGATCAAATGTCGCATGACCAAGACGACCTTGGAGCTGTTTGGTGATCTGCTGTGCCGTTTCCAGAACGGATGCGGCAGCAGGATCCATACGAGCGTGGACTTCAATCCGTCCAATTTGTGAGGACGGGGAATCGTTTAGAAAAGAGGATACTGAAATGGCAAAGCTGAAAATCGTAAAATACGGGGACGAAATTTTGAGAAAAGTTTGCCGTCCCGTGGAGAAGATCACCCCTCGGACGCTGACCTTGCTGGACGACATGGTGGAAACCATGCGGGCGGCAAACGGATGCGGACTGGCGGGGCCCCAGGTGGGGATCCTGCGCCGCATTGCGGTGGTAGAAGTGGAAGAAGGACAGGTGATCGAGCTGATCAACCCCAAGATCGTGGCGTACGCAGGGGAGCAGAGAGAGCAAGAGGGGTGCTTGTCCATTCCCGAACGCTGGGGAACGACGGTCAGACCGCGCCACGTGACGGTACGAGCCATCAATCGAGAGGGCAAGCCCTTTGAGGTGTCGGGCAGCGATCTGCTGGCACGCGCGCTGTGTCACGAGATCGACCATCTGGACGGAAAGCTGTTCATCGACCACGTGATCAAGGAAGAAGACTAAAAAATTCGCACAGTCACCTCTATAAAAGTTTGATCAAAACTTTTAATCGAATTTTGTGTTGTGTATGTTTTCTCAAAAAGGGGGTACGAATATGAAGATACTGTTTATGGGAACACCCGATTTTGCTCTGTTTTCCATCAAGGCTTTGGTGGAGTCGGGTGAGGACCTCATCGGCGTGGTTACCCAGCCCGACCAACCCAAGGGCAGAGGGTACGTGCTGACGCCGCCGCCCGTTAAGGTTTACGCCCTGGAGCAGGGGATCCCCGTCTATCAGCCCGAAACGCTGAAGGAAGATTCCTTTTTTGAATTGCTTCGAACGCTGGATCCCGAGCTGATCGTGGTGACGGCGTACGGCAAAATTTTGCCTGAACGGGTACTGAATTATCCCAAATACGGTTGTGTCAACGTCCACGGCTCACTGCTTCCCGAATATCGGGGCGCGGCACCCATGCAAAGAGCCATCATGGACGGCAAAAAGGTGACGGGCGTCACCACCATGATGATGGATAAAGGACTTGACACGGGGGATATGCTCCTCACGGGTGAAATTCCCATCGAGGATACCGACAATTTTGAAACCATCCACGACAAAATGGGCGTTTGCGGCGCGGACGTATTGAAAGAAACGGTAAAAGCCATCAAAAACGGCACGCTTACGCGCACGCCTCAAGACGGGACGCTCGCCACCTATGCCGCCAAGATCGAAAAAAGCGACTGCGTGTTGGATTTCAACCGCACCGCCCGTGAGCTGCACGATCAGATCCGCGGACTTTCCCCCTTCCCCCTGGCGTTTACCCGAACCTCCGACGGAAGACTGTTGAAGATCACAGCCGCCGAGATTGCGGAAGAACAAGGAAACTTTGGAGCGGCAGGCACCGTGCTGTCCTTGGACGGCGGAAAAGTGAAGGTGGCTTGCGGTGTGGGCGCGTTGTCCCTCTTGGCAGTGCTTCCCGAAGGCAAGGGCAGGATGACTGCCGCCGCTTGGATCAACGGTCGAAAGGTTCAGGTTGGGGACATTCTGAAATAAGGTCGTGGGCAAAGCCCACGACCTTTCTGCTTACTTTTTCAGCATTTCTTTGAGATCTTCCACCGTTTTTTCCTCGTAGGTACAAACCTCGCGCGCCAGCTTCAACGCAGCTTCGGAAACACCGGTGTTCTCGGATTCACGGATCCAGCGAAGCAGTTCTCCAACGCCCATGGTGGTGCCTTCGATCATCATTTGGATCAAATGCTCGGTGGTGCAATCCTTCATGGTGTTCATCATGATGCCCCACTTGGCGCCCATTTTCGCCATAAATCCGCCATCGTCGGGCTTTGCGCCCTCGTCCCCCAACAATTTTGTGGCGCGGGTAGCAAAGCCCGAATAGATGCCAAGCTGTGCGGTCAAGGCACTTTTCAGCGCGTCATCCTTTACCTTTGGCATCAGATCCAAAATGGATTCTTCCGCCATTTTCACGTTTCGGTAGACCTCTCCAACCAGATCTGCCGTTTCTCTTACAACAACTGTTCCAGCCATAAATTTCTCCTTTTTCAAACGGCTTCCCGCCGTTTTCATCCATTATATTTCCCTAAATCCGTTTTGATATACTTTTATTGTGAACTTTTTTGCAAAAATGCGCCGTTCTTCTTGATTTTGAACGGAAAATGTTATATAATATAATATAGAATGGTGAATTATACCCTAAATTACAGGAGGACATTCTATGGAACGGGTTTCCAAACATAACTATTATCTGGATATCGCGCAAACGGTGGCGGAACGCTCCACCTGTCTGCGTAAAATGTACGGCGCCATCATCGTGAAAAACGACGTTATTATTTCCACGGGCTACAACGGTGCCCCCCGCGGACGGAAAAATTGCTGCGATCTGGGAACCTGCATGCGCGATAAACTGCAGATCCCCAGGGGCGAGCGCTACGAGCTTTGCCGCTCGGTTCACGCAGAAGCCAACGCCATCATTGCCGCATCCCGCGACCAGATGCTGGGATCCACTCTTTACATGGTGGGCGTCGACGCCAAAACGGGAGAGCTGATCTCGGGCACGTCCAGCTGTATGATGTGCAAGCGTCAGGTGCTGAACGCGGGTATCGAATGGGTGATCATTCGCGACACCAAGGACGAATTTCGCATCATCCCCACTGCCGAGTGGATCGAAAACGACGATTCTCTTTCGGGTGTGTTCGGGTATTGAGTATGGTGCAAAACAAAACGAGAAACGCCCGTATGCTTCGCGCCGTGGCGTTGCTGTTGACTTGTCTGACGCTGTTTTGCGCTTGCAGAACAAAATCCTCGGAGCTTCGTTTGGAAAACGGCGCGTTCCGCAATGAGAAAACGGGAGTCGCCTACCGCGAAGCCCCCTCAAATTACCGTGCCACCTCGTTTTTTAAGAGCGAACCGCTGTTCCTCGCCACGGGCTTGCTGTCCGACGGCATCCCCCTTTACGCCATTGAGAACACCGATTCCAACGAGTTTCTCACCGATGAATATTTCACCCTTTACTATAACGAGAACGTCACGCTCCCCACTTTGGCCGAAATGAAGCCTTATGCCATCTCGCTGTCCTATAACGCCAATGAGCGAGGAAAATTAGACGAAGGCGACCAAGCGGCGATCAACGAATTGTTGGATCATCTGGGGCAAGATAAAACCTATTCGCGAGCCTTGCTTTCAGGTCATACTTACGAACGGTTTGAACTGCTGTTCTATTCCGAGGAATATCCGGGCTTCTTCTACGTTCTGGAATATTGGAAATACGAGGAAAGCTTTACCTTCGTTCACGAGGGCGAGGAGATCTCCGTCGGAAAAGGCGTGATCTACGATCGGGGCAACGATTGTTTTTACGCTATGGGTGATCTTTTGGAAGACATCTTTACGGAGAATGCGTAAGAATCAGTAATAAGGAACGAGGAAAACGATGTCCATAACACAGTTAACGGCAACGTCCGAAACCGTAAAAATTGATCGGGAATCCCATCGTGTTTGCTTCGTTTGTACGGGAAACACTTGCCGCTCTCCCATGGCGGCGGCTGTGGCAAACGCCATGGCGTGGGGACGGCTCTCTCGGCTTCCCGATTCCATCCGTGCTTTGGCGATTCCAAGGTTGGATGCCTTCAGCGCGGGGATCCTCGCCCACGAGGGTGAGCCCATTGCCGAAAACGCAGTGAAGGCTTTGGAAAACGCCAGCGTTTTTCCCGTCGAGGGTAAGGACTATCACAACCATACCGCTCATACCTTAACCGAGCAAGAAGCAGAATCCTTTGATCTCTTGATCGGCTTGACGCGAGAACACGCCATGGCACTGATGATCCGTTTTCCCAAATTGGCACAACGGATCACGGTTTTTCCAACCGATATTGCCGATCCCTACGGCGGTTCTCCCGAACAGTACGCCCAATGCTTGGAGCAAATTTCCAACGGGGTGGAAACGCTTCTGTTTGCGGGGGGCTCCGACCAATGAAACCCTATCAGATCAAGCGGCTGGAGTCCTGCCATCTATCCCAAGCGGCGGAATTGGAGCGTTTGTGCTTCTCCCAACCATGGAGCGAATCCGCGCTTGCCATCCTCACCCAACCAAACGGCGTGGGAGTAGCAGCCTTGACCGACGACGGCAGATTGGTTGGCTACTGCGGAATGTTGACGGTATTGGACGAGGGACAGATCACCAACGTGGCGGTGCATCCCGATTTTCGCCGCATGGGAGTGGGAAGCGCCCTGCTGGACGGGTTGCTTCAACAAGCGTTGGAACAGGGGATCCGACAGATTTCTCTGGAGGTGCGGGAATCCAACGCCGCCGCCAAAGAACTATATCTGCACCATGGATTTGCGGTAGCAGGCGTGCGTAAATGCTTTTATTCCCACCCCACCGAGGACGGCTTGGTGATGGTACGGGAAACTGTTGAATCAAAATCATAAGATCGTTATTTCTCTTAATAAACGGTATTCACTCTAAAACTTGATGAAACAAATACGATTCGTTCCTCTTGTTTTCAACGATTCCTTTTTCATAACCTTTTAGCGATTATGACAGAATGGAAATTGATTGTTGAAACGATCAACTTCATGAGCCTTCTCCAGTGGGAGAAGGTGGCAGCCGAAGGCTGACGGATGAGGTGTTTCTTGATAATGTGGATTTTTTGACTCCTCATCCACCGCTACCGCGGTCCCCCTTCTCCCACAGGAGAATGCTTGCGAAGCGAGTCAGATCAGAGGTAGTAAGATATTCTAAAGATTTGGAATTAACAATACAGGCGCGACCATTGGTCGCCCGTGGGTGCGAAGTGCTTTTAATTGAGAAATAATATTACATCCGAAAGGAAACGTATGTACATTTTAGGAATCGAAAGCTCCTGCGACGAAACCTCTGCTTCGGTGGTGGAAATGGGTGATGGCGTCCGCGCCATCCGCTCCAATATCGTCGCGTCGCAAATTGAAGTTCATCGGCTCTACGGCGGCGTGGTTCCCGAGATCGCCAGCCGCGCACACGTGGAAGCCATCACGTCCATTACAGAGCAGGCACTCCGTGAAGCGGGGATCACCCTCTCCGACGTGGGAGCCGTGGCTGTTACGGCGTTCCCCGGTTTGATCGGCGCATTGCTGGTGGGCGTTAATTTCGCAAAATCCTTGGCGTTTGTCAATGGGATCCCCTTGGTGCCCGTCAATCACATCCACGGCCACGTTGCGGCCGCATACCTCTCCAACCCCGATCTGGAGCCGCCCTTCCTGGCGTTGGTGGTTTCAGGGGGACACACGTCCATCTACCGCGTGGATTCCTACACCGACTTCACCGAGATCGGCGGAACTCGCGACGACGCGGCAGGAGAAGCCTTCGACAAAGTGGGACGGGTGATCGGCATGCCCTATCCCGGAGGCGCGGCGCTGGACAAGCTGGCGTACGAGGGGGACAAAAAAGCCATCCCGTTGCCTTCCCCCGCGTTGCTTGGGGACACATTGGATTTCTCCTTCAGCGGCATTAAGACCGCCACGCTGAACTATCTCAACGGCATGGCGCAGAAAGGGCTTCCCGTCAACACTGCCGACGTGGCGGCGTCCTATACCGACAAGATCGTGACCGCTCTGACCGCCAAGACCGAATTGGCGTTGAAGCAAACGCAACTGAAGACCTTGGTGCTGGCAGGCGGAGTTGCGGCAAACTCCCATTTGCGCGCCGCTCTGCAAAACATGTGCGAAAAGGACGGGATCAGGCTCGCCATGCCTCACCGCGCACTCTGCGGCGACAACGGCGCCATGATCGCTGCCGCAGGATATTTTCAATATCTGAAGGGCAATTTTGCCGACGCATCCCTCAACGCATCCGCCAACGACGATGGGCTGGGGATCTGAAAATTTTGTCAAGTCTTTTTTTGAAAATTTTTCTTAAAAAACGCAAAATCGTCTGTTTTCACGAATCTTTTGGAATCACTCCAAATTTTTCATGAAAATCAGTTTTCAACAAGCTTTTTCCACAGGTTGTTGAAAAGTCCTTGCAACTCCGAAAAAACAGCAAAAAAGTGCTGAAATCTGTCGAAAAATGCGACAAAAATGGCTGTTTTTGTGGATAACTCTGTTGACAGTGTTGAAAACCGCCTGCTGAAGCGCCTGTGGAAAACCGATTTTTGGGAAAAAATAATGGCGCTGACCGCCTCGGTCTTTCTTGTTGAAACTTCACAAAAACCCTGTTTTACCACTTGTACGCCTCTTGGAAAGTCAAAATGAAATGAGGAAAAAACGTTATGAAATCATCCAATTCTCCCAAGCGTTCATCGGGGCACTGCGAGCGCCCGGAGGTGTCTCCCGCCGTCATTCGGCGTCTGCCCCGTTATTTTCGTTATCTGCGGGAGCTGATCCGTCAGGACAAGATGAGAGTCAGCTCCGGAGAATTCGCCGCCATGATGAATATTACCGCTTCCCAGATCCGCCAGGATCTGAACTGCTTCGGCGGCTTTGGTCAGCAAGGCTACGGCTATAACGTAAACTATCTCTACGAGAAGATCTGCGAGCTGTTGGGGGTTGGAAAAGGGCTGAACGCCGTGATCATCGGCGCGGGCGACCTGGGCAGAGCCTTGGTGCGTTCGTCCATGTTTGAAAAAAGAGGGGTGGACATCCTTGCCATGTTCGACGTGAACCCCGCTCTGATCGGGCAAAGCGTTGGACACATCAAGATCCACGACATGAAAGACCTGACGGCGTTTTGTGAGTCCAAGCCCGTAGACATCGCGGTTCTGACCTTGCCCAAGGAATTTGCGGAAGAAGCTTCCCTTCAACTGACCGATCTTGGGATCGCGGGGCTTTGGAACTTCACGGGAAAAGACATCGACCACGATCCCGCGAAGGTAGCCGTGGAAAACGTGCATCTGGGGGATTCTCTGATGTATCTCAATTACCGCGTGTGTCAGCTTTCGGAACAAAACGTTACGGCAAAGGAGCAAGACGGAGAAACGTAATATGGAACTTAAATGGAACTATGGGCAAAGCGTGTTGGTGTTGCCCGCATCGGTGCTGACTGCCGATGCTACCGCCGAACAGCTGCGCGTCCTGCTTTGGCTGGCAAGCGACGCTTCCTTGATCGGAAAGCCCGCTCAACTGGCAAAGCTGGCTGACGTGGAAAAAGCCGCCGTTTCGGAGATCTTGGAATACTGGCACTCCTGCGGCGTGCTGACCGACGGCAAAGAGATCTCCGGGGAGTCCGCAGCCTCAAAACCGGTCAAGAAAAAGCCCGTCACCCCTGAAAAAAAGTCTCTGCAGCGGGCGGACGAGCTTCCCGTTTACAACACCGAGGAGCTTTCGGACATGATGGAAAAACGGGAGTCCCTGCGGATCCTGCTGGACGCGTGTCAGAACATCTTCGGAAAAATGTTCAACCCCCACGAGATCAACATTCTGTTTGGCATGGTGGACTACCTGAAGCTGGACGAGGAATATATCCTGATTCTTTTGGCGCACTGCAAGCGTCTGGAGATCAAGAGCTTCCGTCAGGTGGAGCGCTACGCCATTTCTCTCATGGATAAAGGCATCACCACTGCCGACGCTCTGGAAGCCTGCGTGCAGGAAATGGAAGCCGCTCATCAACTGGAAGGCGTGATCCGTCAGATGTTCGGGCTGAAAAGCCGCGCGCTGACCGCAAAAGAAAAGAACTTTATTGAGAAATGGACGTCCTACGGGTACGGAGAGGAGATCATTCGCCGCGCCTACGAGATCACCGTGAATTCCACGGGCAACGCGTCCATTCCCTACGCCAACTCCATTCTGGAGCGTTGGCACTCTCTGGGACTGAAGACCGCCTCGGAGATCGACCGCCAACTGGCAGAGGAGAAAACGGAAAAAGAAGGCAAAACTACGCTTGGAAGCAGCTTTCAGATCAACGATTTCTTTGAAGCCGCCCTGCGAAAAAGCTTTCAAAGCGACGAAAACCCGCAATAAAAGGAAGGAAAGAAAGGAACCACCGCCATGGGCTATCATCAAGAGAATTTCAAGCGCATCCGCGCGGAATATGAAACCAAAGCTCTGCTGGCGCAACGCGCTGCGGACGGCAGACGGGAAGAAGTGCATCAACGCATCCCCGAGCTGCGGGAGCTGGATCGCCGTCTTTCCACCTTTGGGTTGCGGATCATGAAGCAAGCCATGGAAGGCGGAAACACCCAAAACGCCTTGGAGCAACTGCGGGAAGAAAATCAACGAATTCTGGCGGAGCGAAGGCAATTGCTGGAGCTTCACGGGTATCCCGAAGACTACTGCAAGCCGCAATACGAGTGCGACAAGTGCAACGACAGCGGCTACGTTGGAATTCGGATGTGCGTTTGTATGCGCCGCCGTCTGGTGGAAGCGGGGATGGAATCCTCGGGGCTGGGCAGTCTGATGAAAAAGCAGTCCTTCGACAATTTCTCGCTGGAATACTACAAAAACAACCGCCAAGACCTCGCCCGCATGGAGCAGAACTTCCGAAAAGTAAAGTCCTACGCCGAAACCTTTGAATTGACCGACAAAAATCACCCCAAAAGCCTATTGTTTTTGGGCGGAACGGGGCTTGGAAAAACCCATCTTTCCACCGCCGTGGCAAAGACCGTGATCGAGAGGGGCTACGACGTGTTCTATAACAGTGCCGTCGGTATGATCTCGGATTTTGAGTGCCGTCGGTTCGGCAACACCGCCGCCATGGGCGACGCCGACAACACCGAGCGCTACGTTTCCTGCGATCTTCTGATCCTGGACGACCTCGGTACCGAGATGGTGAATCAATTCACCCAATCCACCCTCTACTACATTCTCAACACTCGCCTCAACATGAACCGTCCTACCGTCATCAGCACCAATCTGAAAGCGGAAGAACTGCTCAAAACCTACAACGAGCGGATCACCAGCCGCCTCATCGGAGAGTTCGACCTGGTCCCCTTCTACGGCGTGGACGTCCGCAAACAGAAGTTAAGTCAGTAGGTCGCGGGACTCTGCTATTGCTATAAGGTCGCGGGGCTAGTCCCGCACCCCACTTAAAACCTTTTTGAAAAAAAATTTTAAGAATTCCAAAAACTTTTAACGAAAAAAAACAAAATTCCTTCCGAGGGGGGGGAAACAAC
>JAZSMC010000143.1:0-19441 GCA_045535705.1 Eubacteriales bacterium | reverse complement strand
AAGAAGCAGTCCGTATAGTATTCAGCGATCTCCATCACCGTCTTCTTTTCACGCTTGGCACCCTTGAGCATTTTGTCCTCGCCGCTGTCCGCGTCGGACGTCAGATGCCCCACGTCGGTGATGTTCATTACGCGGGTGACCTCGTAGCCGCTGTAGCGCAGATAACGGTCTAAAATATCTTCCATGATATAGGTGCGAAGGTTCCCGATGTGAGCAAAGTGGTAGACCGTAGGTCCGCAGGTGTACATGGACACCTTTCCCGGCTCGTGCGGGATGAATTCTTCCTTGGTGTGAGAAAGAGAGTTATAAAGCTGCATAGTATATCTCCGTTCTGCCGATGCGTCGGCAATGTCAGTTTCGTTTTTGCGTTCCTTTTGGGGGATGCTTTTTCTTTTTTGCTACCGAGAAGCCGAAGCTTCCCAGCTTTTTGCCCAGCTCAAAATATTCTCCGTGAGCGTAGGAGGCAAGATTTGCCCGATCCAGATGGAGCTTTCCGTCGCGGTCAATGAGGGCTTCATCCACGTCCACCGCTACGATGTCGGCAAGGAACATATGGTGAGAGCCCAAAGGGATCACGTCGGTGACGCGGCACTCCAACGCGAGGGGACTGTCGGTGAGGATGGGGCAGGGGATGGCGGACGCGTCTTCGGTCTGCAATCGACATCGCTCAAATTTGTTGACCTTGGCTCCCGTGTGAACGCCGCACCAATCGGCGGCGCGCACCAGATCTTTGGTGGTGAGATTGATGGCGAACACGCCGCTTTCCCGAATGATGCCGTAGGAATAGCGTGAGGGGCGCACGGAAATATAGGTTTTCGGTGGGATGGTGTTCACGATCCCCGTCCACGCCACGGTCAGCAGATTTGTTCGATCTCCGTGGGCGCAGGTCACGATTGCGGGCGGGACGGGTGCCAATAGAGCGCCGCCGCGCCACTGTACTTTTGCCATGCGACGCATCTCCTTTCAATTTCTTATTTGAATATTATACCACAGAGCGGAGTTCTTGTCAAGTCATAAAATGCGGTTTGTGAAAAAGAGATTGGCGGAAGCCGATATTTGCGGTTTCCTTATAAAAACATAAAAAATAGCGACAAAAATCACGAAAAGCGGTTGACATATCATGGAAAATGTGCTATAATTTCGATATATAGTTATATGCAACGGTATACGCGGCGGTGTTGGGATGGAAAAGCTTCAGATTCCGCAAGGCGTGTATTTTGCGTGAGGAGGAACATATGATGAAAAAACGAAGTGTTTTCGGGAAGATCCTGGTGGGCTTGCTGATCGTTGCCCTGGCGGCGATCCCTGTCGTTTGGTTCTTCGGGTGTGCGCCAACGGAAGACGATACTCCCGTGGAACCCGCTCAATCCGCGGAGTCAGATACCGACAACGAGGAAGGGAATGCGGATGCTCCCGTGCCGCCCTCCGTAGAAATTGAGGAACTATTGGTCTTTACCGAATTGTCCAACGGGACCTATGCGGTTTCTGCAAACAAAAAGGCTGGATCCGCGGAGTTGGTGATTCCCGGTGCATACAATGGAAAGGCTGTTACCGAGATCGGCGCGGCTGCGTTTGAAAATTGCCAGAAGCTGACGGCTATTACCATTCCCGCGAGCATTACGAGCATTGACAAAACTGCTTTTTTGGGATGCTCCGCTTTGAATACCATCACCGTTGAGAAGGGTAAGGACGCAACCTATCGCAGCGTGGACAATTGCGTTGTGAAGGACGGTGTGATCGTGGTTGGAAATGCCAACGGCGTGATTCCGAAGGATGATTCTGTGATCGCGATTGCTGACTATGCGTTTGCGGGACGTGATCAGATCACATCCGTTACCATTCCCGCAAGCATTACGAGTATTGGCAAAACTGCTTTTTCGGGATGCTCCGCTTTGAACGCCATTACCGTTGAAGCCGGTGAGGATGCAACCTATCGCAGCGTGGACAATTGCGTTGTGAAGGACGGCGTGATCGTGGTTGGAAACGCCAACGGCGTGATTCCGCAAGACGATTCCGTGACCGCGATTGCAGATTACGCATTTGCGGGACGCAATCAGATTACATCCGTTACCATTCCCGCGAATATCACCGCTGTTAAAAACGATGCTTTTAAGGATTGTACGGGCTTGACCTCGGTATCCATTCCCAAAACCGTAGCTGTATTGGAGAGCCGCGCCTTCGACGGATGCTCCGAAATTAAGACTGTGGAGGTTACGTTAGAGGCGTTCTCCGCGATTGCCAATGCCGCAATCCCCGAAACTGTGAAAATTCTGGAAAGTGATACTGTGAGGATTGGAATGGGCTTTTTCCGCAATATGTCCAAGATCAAGTCTATCACGCTTCCCGATTCCATCACTGTCATTGATGATTTCGCTTTTGAAGGATGCACTGCTCTGACATCCTTTAACGTTCCCGCTAATGTCAATCACATCGGCGTCGGCGTATTTTCTGATTGCGGTTCCTTGAAAGAGCTGACCAGCAGCAGCGCGGTCTACCGTGCGGTCAATAACTGCTTAGTGAAGGGGAATGCCGTGGTTCTCGGATGTGCCAACAGCACCATTCCCGAGAGCGGCGTGACTACCGTTGCATCGTATGCGTTCTACAAGTGTCCTACGATGGCGGACGTGGTGATCCCTTCCAATATCAATACCATTGAAGATGGCGCGTTCTGGTACTGCGACGGCTTGAAGGTGTTGAAGCTGTCCGAAATGAAAGCGGGCTTCAGTCAAAACGCCTTGACGGGTTGCACCAAGATCACCACCGTTCAGCTTCCTTTGTCTGCATTGGATTGGATTCCCAATCAAGCAGGCGTATCCGTGCTGTCCGTAGTGGGGAACGATACCGTGATTCCCAAGGAAGCGTTCAAAGGATTTTATGCTCTTACCGACGTGACTCTGCCCGAAACCGTCACCGACATTGGCGATTACGCATTTGCGGGTTGCGGCAAGCTCTCCTCGTTTACGATCACCCCCACTCTGAAGAAGATTGGTGAGGGCGCTTTTGAGGGGTGCGTGGCTTTGACGAGCTTAACCATTCCCAACGGCATTGAGTCCATTGGGCAGAATGCATTTGAGGGTTGCGTTGGGATCAAAGCTCTTTCTACACCCGTGAAGTTTTTGAGCGAGATCCCCACGTCTTCTTTGATCACCGTTGAGATCACTGACGGCGCGGCGCTTCCTGCAGAGGCTTTCCTGAATGCTTCTAAACTGACCAAGATCGCACTTCCCGATGGCATGACTGCCGTTGGCGACCGCGCGTTCTTCGGTTGTGTCAGCCTCAAAGAGATTTCGATCCCTGCTTCCGTGACCAACCTTGGAGCCAATGTGTTTGTAGGATGCGGCTCCATTGAAACCGCCAAGGTTCCTACTGTAGCGATCGGACAGTTGTCCGCCGCCAGAACTTCCTTGAAGACCGTAGAGATCGTTGCAGGCGCTTCTATTGCCGAAAATGCGTTTGCGGATTTCTTCGCTTTGAACAGTGTGACCGTGACCGCAAGTGTACAGGAGATCAATGCCGGTGCATTCAGAAACTGCGAAAATTTGGTGGCAATTCAGTATGCCGACGGCTCGTTGTTGACCACCATCGGAAACTATGCGTTTGAAAATTGCAGATCTATGACTTCGCTGACTCTCTCCAAATGGGTGCGTACCATCGGCGAGGGTGCATTCGCTGGTTGTACGGAATTGACCGAGATCGAGCTTCCCGCAAACCTGGATTCTCTGTCCAATACTGCGTTCTCGGGATGCAAGAAGATCGCAAAGGTGACTTTGCCTCTCCGGGTACTCCCCAATTTTGATAAGGAACACTTGATCAACGTTACGCTGAATTCTGCAACCGATGCAGAGGGAAGAGAATTAAGCTCCGATTCCCTGTTCAGAGATTGCACCAATTTGGTCAGCGTTGTGCTTTGCGGCGATATGACCACCATAGGCGAATCCGCATTCCAAGGCTGTACTGCTTTGACGTCGATCGTGATTCCCGAGGGCGTGACCTACGTTGGCAAGAAAGCCTTCTACGGCTGTACTGCTCTGGAGAGCGTATCTCTCCCCGCTTCCGTTTCCATCATGAACGAAAGCGCATTTGCGGAATGTACGGCTCTGAAGTCCGTTTCCTTGCCCACCGATATGAAGCTGACCAAGATCACCGCATCTGCCTTTGAGGGATGCCTGGAATTGACCGAGATCACGCTTCCTGTAAACGTGGTAACGATTGGAGATTCCGCGTTCAAGGGTTGTGCAAAGCTGGAAACCGTTACCTTCTCCCAATATACCGACAAACTGGAATACAGCGCTTTCGAGAACTGTGACGCTCTGAAGGACGTTTATTTCAACGGCAGTGAGAAAGAATGGAACGATGTCACCGTGAGTGGCAAAAATGACACCATTGAGAACGCGCAGATCCATTTCGCCGTAGAGGAGAATGGCGCGCAGTGATCTGTCCCGTTTAAGATGGGCGATCAGATCATAAAAAGGATCGGACGAAGGTGCTTGCGTCTTCGTCTGATCCTTTTTTAGAAACACTTATATTTTTACGTTATCCAAAACCATTTGCAAAGCGGTCTCGGTTGCGAGGGCGCGAACTTGAGATCGATCGTAAGACGGGGGCGCTTGGATCCGCTTGCAGATCGTTTTTTCACTCGTGGCAAGTGAGATATAAACCGTACCGACGGGATCGGATTCGGTTCCGCCGTCGGGACCTGCGTAGCCCGTGGTGGAGATCCCCATATCGGTTTTCAGACGGTGGCGGATCCCCTCTGCCATAGCTTTGGCGCAGGCCTCGCTGACTTCTGTGTAGGTATCGAAGATCTTTGGATCCACCCCGAGCAATTCCGTTTTTACTTGATTGGTGTAGGTAACGCATCCGCCGTGAAAGACGGAGGAACATCCCGGGACGTCTGTGATCTGTTTTGCGATCAGACCGCCCGTGCAGGATTCGGCGGTGGAAATCGTGAGATTGCTGTTTTTTAGCGCCGCCACCAGTTGGCGGGGAAGATCAAGGTGCTGTGTCATAAAATCTCCTTATTCATCTGAATGAGTCAAATGCACGTCCAGTTGCTTATAGGGGACAGTGATCCCTTCTGCCACAAGGCGGTTGTGAATGGCTTCCAGCAGATCAAATTTTACGTTCCAATAGTCGTCCTTTGCCACCCAAACCCGAAAAACGAAGTTCAGAGAGCTGTCACCTTGTTCAGACAGACGGCAGAACGGTGCGGGATCCTTCAACACGGCGGAATGTCGATCCGCTTCTTCCAGAAGAATTTGACGTACGCGAGCGGTATCGGTGCCGTATGCAACGGAAAACGTCATGTCCACTCGCCTTTGGTCATTGACAGAATAATTGATGATCTCCTCTCCCATCACGGTACCGTTGGGAATGGTGACGGTGCGGTTGTCGGTGGTTTTCAGCGTGGTGTAAAAAAAGCCGATGTCTGTAACGGTTCCGCTGAAGGATTCGATCTCAACGAAATCGTCCAGATGGAAGGGATGAAAGATCAGGATCATGATTCCGCCCGCCAGGTTGCTTAAAGCGCCTTGAAGCGCCAAACCGATCGCCACGCCTGCTGAAGTTAGGATCGCCAACATAGAGGTCATAGGGATCCCTATAATGGCGATGATGGATATTGCCAGCACCACGTTAAGCGCAACGCGGATGGAGTTGATGAGAAACCGTTCCGCTCCCACGTCGATTTTTTTCATACCTTTACTGTTTTTAATGATCCGCATCACCCATTTGATCACCACCCTTCCGATGAGCAGAAGGGCGATGGCACTCAAGAGGCGGAATGCCAGGTCGGTTGCCGAAGCAAATAATTTGTCGAGAAACTGTTGAAGATCCATAAAAACACCATCCTTTTGTTTTAAAAAAATAAATCCGCGTTTATTGTATCACAAAAACATCAATTTGTAAATATATTTTTCCTTTTTTATTCTTCGGGCTATTGAAAGATCGCGCGAAACGGTGTATAATGATATATCATGTACAAGATGGTAACAGATCGGTGTGGAAAGGGGGCATTGCGATGGTTTGCGATCAGTGTCCGAGAAAATGCGGAGTTGACCGAAGTCTTGGAGTGGGATTCTGCGGAGCAGATCAGACCATTCGATTGGCGAGGGCGGCACTGCATCCGTGGGAAGAACCCTGCATCAGCGGAGAAAAAGGCTCGGGGACGATCTTTTTCGTTGGGTGTAATTTGCGATGCATTTACTGTCAGAATCGCAGGATCAGCCGTCAAGGAAATGTGGGAACTGCGGTTACCCCCGAGGAAATGGAAGCGATCATACTGGAGTTGCAACGGGAGGGGGCGCCGAATATCAACCTGGTAACCCCCACGCCCTACGCCATGCAGTTGATCCCCGTTTTGCAGAGCGTTCGTCCGAAATTACGGATTCCCGTGGTGTATAATTGTGGCGGGTATGAGTCGGTGGATGCGTTGCGAGCGCTGGACGGTCTGATCGATATTTATTTGCCGGACTTTAAGTATGATTCTTCCCAACTGTCCGAGCTTTATTCGGGTGCGGCGGATTATTCTTCGGTTGCCCTTTCGGCGCTGAAAGAAATGCTTCGCCAAACGGGGCCCCCTCTGATAGGGAATGACGGACTGATGAAAAAAGGGGTGCTGGTGCGGCACTTGGTATTGCCCGGGTGTCGGGAAGATTCTGTGAACGTCCTGAAACGCTTGAATGAGCGGTTTGGCAATCAAAATTTTTTGCTTTCTCTGATGAGCCAATATACACCCTCGTTTTTGGACGATTCCGCTCCTAAAAATCTCCGCCGCCGCGTGACTTCTTTCGAGTATGGATGCGTATTGGAAGCGGCAGAGCGGTTTGGCTTTGAGGGATATCTTCAAGAGCGCAGCTCCGCCGTGAAGGATTATACTCCCGATTTTGACCGAGATGGAACGGTGACTGCGAAATTAAAGCGTTCGTGAACTTTATTAAGAAAACTTCATATATATAAATTTTCACTTTTTTTATTGACAATTCGCCGAAATTGCTGTATAATAAGAGTAACTCTGAAGTCTTCACCTTTGGAGAAAAAACATCAAAAGGAGAACTGTTATGAAAAAACTGTTCAAAAGCGTAGCCCTGTTGTTGGTAGTCGTAACTCTGTGTCTGTCCTTCGCGTCCTGCGGAAAGAAACTTTCCGGCACCTATGTGGCGGAAGTTGGCGGAGATGCGTTGGGGTACACCGCAACTTATACCTTTAGCGGTAAAAAAGTTGACGTTAAAAAAGAGGCTACCGTTGCCGGATTTTCCAAAACTACCGAGTTGACCGGCACTTATGAGATTGCCGAAAATGAAAATGGCGAACTGGAAATCACGCTCAGCTTTGAAACCGAGGACGATGATATCAAGAGCGGTACTTTTGCTTTTTCCGAGGGCGAAGAAAACGACGTGAAGTACATCAAGATCGGTTTGGTTAAGTACACCAAAAAGGATTGATTATTTCACCAAATACCAAAAAATATCAAAAATCCCGCGCATTTTTGGGGAATGCGCGGGATTTTTTTTGGCTTGTGTTAGCAAAATTGGAAATTGGGTATTGACAAAATTGCAATTAGGATGTATAATAAGAGTACATTGATTTGTTGAGGTGAAAAAAGTGAGTATTGTAAATAAAATGATCGAAAAGGCGGGCAGCTTCCTTGCAAGCTGTTCTTATATGGATCTGGCAATCCTTGGTGTGATCGTTTTGATCCCCGTGCTTACCATTATTTTGGCAATCGCTGCCAAAGCATCCCGTAGGCGCAGAGGTGATCGGCTTTACGTGGATAGACGCGCATCCAGACCGGTTCGCAGAAGAAAAAAGAACCGCTATGAGGACACCTACTATCTGCCCAGAAAGCACCGCGTCCGTTATATCAAGACTATGAAGCCGCGCGGAAGACGGCGCGTTGAGATTCAACGCGTTTACTGTCCGGCGGATCAGTCCACAATGATCGCCACCGGTTTGTTTGGTGTCGGCTTGGGCGTGATGGCGTACAGAGCGGTTATGGAAGAAAAGAAGTACTTTTATATGTGAGGAACGGTCGTGGCTTTGTCTATAAAGGTCGCGGACGCTGTCCGTGCCTGATAAGGTCGTGGGCGTTGCTTACACCCACTTAAGGGACTTTTCGAAAAAGCCCCTTAAGAATCCTCAAAACTTTCGGCGAAAAAGAATAGATTACCTACCGAGGGCGTGCGAACAACGTGCGCCCTCGGTTGTTTGGTTGAGAAAGTTTTTGCGCCCTATTCTTACCTCAAAGTAACATCACTCTGTATGGGAAAGTCACGTTTACAGACGGAAAGGTACTGCCGCAAGAATTTAGGTACCGCTACCCTAAATTCTCTGCCGAAAAAACAACATATCTCATGGAATTATATCATTGGGGTATAAATTGTATCTTTTCGCGGAACAAACAGCGAGGATTGGGAGCGCCACTGGCGCCCGTCACCCTGCCGGCACCATAAAGTTAGCTATTTGCGAAACAATCAATTTGTGTACAAGAGCATAAAATCTAATCTGTCAATGATCGTCCCTACAAATCAAACAGCAAAAAATTTAAACACGAAGCGATCAAACCTCAAAACACAACCCACCCGAAAAAAGACTTTCCCACCGTGCTCCGTCCGATGCAGACTTCAAAATCTGCTTTCCTATTGGACGGAGCGCGGTGGGAAAGTTCTTGAGAGGGAGTGGGCTTGGGAGAGGGAGAACTTCTTCCAAGAAGTTCCCCCTCTCCCAAGGTCTTATCCCCTCTCCCAAGGTCTTCCTATAAATTCTCCCCATTCCAGCCCCAGGTTTGGAAGAAGGAGTAGTTGACGTAGACGTGTTCGGGGCTGATGTCAAGCTCCTCGTGGAATAGCTTGCAGATGGCGGCGGTCATACGGTTGCAGGCGTCGGCGTCAGCGCCGCCGAATAACTGTACTTCCACCATAGCGGTTGGATATTTTTGATAGCCGCGGAACCACATTCTGCAGTTATCGGTGAAATTAAGCATCAGCCAATATTCGCTTTTTCCGGGGAATTCCTCGATGGCTTTTCCTAATTTTTCTTTGAGGATCTCCTCTTTTTCAGCGCTGATGTGTACGTTGGTTTTGGTATTGATAAAGGGCATGGCAGAAATCTCCTGTTGTTTTTTATCTATTGTAGCATGGAAGTTGACGTTTGTCAATTCCATGTGAAAAAATATTTCCGAAATTTACAAAAAACAGTTGACAAATAAAGAAATGTCTGTTATAATATAACAATCAAACAAAAACCTTGGATGGATCCGAACGGATCAGGTAACGGAGAGGGACTGTGCGTCCCTTATTTTGTTTTTGAAGGGGGAAGAAAGATGCTATTGATCGAACGTTTTGAGTGGTTAGCGGACGTGAATTACACCACGGTGCTGTTGCGTTTGGTGATTGCCGCCGTTTGCGGAGCCTTGGTAGGTATTGAGAGAGAGGTTCACGGACGAGCGGCGGGGCTGCGAACTCACATGATGGTGTCGCTGGGAGCGGCACTCACCACCTTGATCGGTGTGTTCAACGTGGATGTTTTGGGAATCACTTGGGCGGACCCTATGCGTGTTGGAGCACAGGTAATCAGCGGAATCGGTTTTTTGGGTGCAGGCACCATCTTGTTGAAGAAGGAAAATTCTCAGATCACGGGATTGACCACGGCGGCAGGCTTGTGGGTGACTGCGGTGATCGGACTTGCTTCGGGCGCCGGGTTTTACGAGGGCGCGTTTGTAACGGCGGTGTTTGCAACGGTGATCTTCACGTTGGTATCCAAACTGGAACACGCCATGAACAGCAGGCGGCAGAGATTGTTCGTTTATTTGGAATTGGATAGCGTTCATTCGGTTAATGAGATTATTGAAGCGTTGACTGAAATGGTGGGGGCGGTAGAGATCCAGGTGACTCCTGCCAGAAGCGGTACATCGGGGAACGTAGGGCTGGAAGCATTGATCCGTTTGCCCAAAAAGGTTTCCATTTCCAAAAAATTACACAAATTGGAGTCCTTGGAGCACGTTTTGTTTGCGTTGCAGTTGTGAAAGGCGTTTTTCTGTGCATATATTCCGAAAAAAATAAGAAAAAATTAAAAAAAATTGAAATTTCCCCTTGACAAGCAACCCAAATCATGGTATGATATTAGTACGGTTAATTTTTCTTTGGAGGGGGGAGAAAGATGAAGATCAGGAAATCCAATTTTTGGACTGTTGTTTCGTGCATCATTGGTTACGTTGGCGTCGGCTTGGGATTGATTTTCTGTATTTCCGGGGCTTGGCTAAAGCTTTCGGGGTATGAGATCAAGGTTCCAACGTCGTTTGCAAACGGATCGTTTGGCGGATGGACGGCAGTCGAATGGCGACATTTTCTGTATGCGGGTGCTCTTATCGCTGCAGTGATCTTGGTGGCAGTGATTTTCCGGCTCATTGGCAATGCGGTGTACAAGAAAAGAGTGAAGAGAGCTCTTGAAAAGGCACGCTGCGCGAATTCGGGCTACGGAGGCTTGCTGGCAGGATGCAACATGGATGCGGAAACGCAGGAGAAGGTTGTTGACACCGCAAAGAAGGCTGTTCCCGTCGTTGCAGGCGTTGTTTTGGCTTGTGTTGTTGTCAAGGCAGTCAAGAGATCGCAGGCAAGGAAGAGAATGGAAGCAATGCGCGCCGCAAGGTATTACTACTATTGAGTCCCATTTTATTTGAAACCAAAAAACAAAAAATATATTTTTAACGGAGGATTCCACAATGAAAAAGAAAGACAAGAAGCTCAACAAGAAAGCCGCAAAGAAGGCAAAGAAGAACAAGAAGAAGGGCAACGTTACCGTGCTTGACAATGTAAAGAACACTGTTAAGAACATTAGCAAGGACACCGTTACCGAATTCGCAAAGAAGAACGCTAAGGTTCTGATTGCCGTTGGTTCCACTCTTGCTGTTCTGGCTGTTGCCGGCATTGCTGCAAAGTCCAAGAAGAACAAGAAGTAATTCAGAAGCTGTTGAGGTTTAACCATGAGAAACATGAAATCCAATCGTCTGCTGATCGTTTCCAGATTGGTGGGAATCACGGGCGTGTTCGCTTGTATGCTGGCTACAATTGTATATTTGCTGTTGCAGGTGAACGGAACTGCGAACTCCTTCAATCCGGCTAATCTTTACATCATTGCGATTTTGGCTGTGGTGTTCGTGGCAGTTGCGTTTGCGCTGCGTGCAATGAGCAACCGTATTGCTTTGAGAGCAGAGGACGATCTTGATGTCTGTGAAGTGGTTGAAGACGCAGTTGATGAGACACTCGACTCTTACAGCGAAGCATCTGATACCGTTGTTGGTGCAGTTGAGGAAACTGCCGATGCAGGCGGAGATGCGGAAGCGACTCAAACGAGCAGATTACAGCTTACTCCCGAAAAGAAAGAAAAGATCGTGAAAGCCGTTAAGAAAAACGCCCCCGTGGTTCTTGCCGTGGTTGCCACTGCAGCAGTATCTATTGCTCTGCATAACTCCGCGAAGAACAGACAAAAGGCGAAGGTTCGCAAATCCATTCTGGATCTTTTGTACTGATTTTCTTACCGAATCAAAAAAGGACTACGCCCCGTAGTCCTTTTTTGATGTTATCTGAAGATTTAGATCGCACAAAGGTTTTTAATCACCTCGCCTGCTATTAGTAAGCCTGCCACGCCGGGAACGTAGGGGAGAGAGCCTGTGGGCGTTCTTTTTTCTCCGTTTGCGTCCGAATCGAATGGGGTGATGCGAATGGGTGCGGCAGGTTCTTGAGAGTAAACCACTTTTAAGTGAGTAATCCCGCGTTTTTTCAGTTCTCGCCGCATCACTCTTGCCAAGGGACAGCCTGCGGTCTTGGAAAGGTCGGTAACGGTGAATTGATGTGCGGAAAGCTTATTTCCAGCACCCATTGCTGAAATGATGGGAATGTTTCGGGCAGAAGCTTGCAGAACCAACTCGATTTTTGCGGATACGGTGTCCACCGCATCCACCACGTAATCAAACTCATCAAATGCAAATTCGTTTGCATTTTCGGGCAAGAAAAATGCCTGTACGGCAGTGACCTGACAGCATGGATTGATGTCCAGGATCCGTTGCTTCATCGCTTCCACCTTTGGTTGACCTACGGTGGAGTGAAGCGCGATGATCTGACGGTTGATATTGGAGAGGGAAACGGTGTCGCGGTCGATCAAGGTCAGCTTGCCAACGCTTGCCCGTGCAAGGGCTTCTGCGGTATATCCACCAACTCCGCCAATGCCGAAAATTGCAACGTGAGCGTTATGGAGCCGTTCCATTGCGTTTTCTCCCAACAGAATGGCGGTTCGGTGTTCTTCTTCCCGAATTTGATTCATGGCGTTCTCCTATCGCGTTTTTTTGTTCAACAAATAGTATAACAGAAAATAAACTTTTTTGCAAGCCCTTTACAGAACTTTCTTTTTATGGTACAATAATAACCAACGGAGGTGACTGAAATGAATGATGAATTGGATCGGATGCGGGAGGAATGTGTGAAATCCGAATTGATCTTTGACGGGAAGGTGATGCACCTTTATTTTGACCGTATCAGACTGCCCAACGGAGCGCCTGCAACACGGGAATATGCAAGACATATCGGAGCTGTTTGCGTTCTTCCCTTGTTTGCGGACGGGACGGTGGCGTGCGTGCGGCAGTATCGCTATCCTCACGGGGAGATCCTCACCGAGATCCCTGCCGGGAAACTGGACAGCAAACAAGAGGATCACGCGCTGGCGGCTTTGCGGGAGCTGCGGGAAGAAACGGGATGCACTTGCGGTAAGCTGACGCATTTGGGAAAGATCTACACGTCCCCCGCGATTCTGGACGAAACTATTGATATGTATTTGGCGGAAGACTTGACCGAGGGAGAAACCGATTTCGATGAGGATGAATTTCTGGCGCCCGTGCGGATCCCACTCAAAGATCTGGTGGACGACGTGATGGCAGGAAATATCCCCGACGCGAAAACGCAAGCCGCAGTGATGCGGGTATGGGAGCTGTTGCGCCGACGGGCGGAGAAAGGCGAGGAAACGGGATGTTGACGAAAAAAGAGGGAATGATCACCATTCAAACGGTACGGAGAGGGATCCCCGTTCCGTTGTTTGCCCCTGACGGTGGAGAAGGTGAAGATTTTGACGAGGATGAGATTTTCAACGACCTGTTTGACACGGGAAACGGTGACTCGGAAGAACCCGAATCGGCGGAGATGATGATGGAAGGGCGTTTGGTGGTGACCTCCAAACGGGCAGAGCTGGTGTATCATGAAAGTGAACTGACGGGCATGGAGGGCTCCGTAACCAAAATTGGTTTCGATCTGGATTTTCCCGAGCTTATAACGATGCTGCGAGGCGGTTCGGTCAGTACGGCGTTGGTCTTTGAGCCTCGTGCGCGCCATATCTGTGTTTACAATACTCCTTTTTCCTCTTTTGAGGTGTGCGTGCATACGTTGGAAGTAAAAAACGAGCTGTTGGAATCGGGAAAGATATATTTGGATTATTTGATCGAGATCCACGGCGTGCGAACCGAACGATGCCGAATGACCTTGACGTTTCGGTGAATCCGGTTTTAAAAGCGCAAGAGTTTCGGTGGATTTTCAATTATTTGGAAGGGAATTTACCAAAAGTATTGCAAAAAAAGGAAAAATGGTGTATCATATAAGATGAAGTTCTGTTTGTTGAATTGGAGTGACTATGATTCCAAAAAACTATGATCTGGGAACGTCCTCGGTTTTGAGAGTCTGTTCAACGGATCGTTTTAAGGCGGGGGCGCTTTCGGTGTCTTCCGTTATGCCCATAGACGAGAATACCGCCTGCATGGCACCGCTGTTGCTGTCGGTTTTGCGCCGTGGGACCGAGAAATATCCAACGCTGTCCCGCATCAATCGCAGATTGGACTATTTATGGGGAACGTCCTTCTCCATTCGCAGTTTTTATCGAGGAAATTGCCATGTAGTGGGGTTCACTGCCGATCTGTTGGATCCGTCCTATCTGCCCCACGGAGGGGATGAGATCGTGGACGGTGTTCTGGAGCTGATGGAGCAATTGCTGTTTCATCCCGTTCTGGATGGGGATGGATTGCTGTCCGCCAAGTACGTGGAGAGCGAAAAGCAGTTGCAGTGCGACGTCATCCGGGCGGCACGATGCAACCCCAAATCCTACACCGCCGAGCGTTGCAAGGCACTTTTGTTGGATGGAGAACCCGGGGGGATTTCCATGTACGGCACCGAAGAACAGACGATGGCGGTCACGAGAGAGTCGCTGACGGCTTTCTGGAAGGCTTGGTTGGATCGGTTATATTTGGATTGCTTTTACGTGGGTGGCGAAGCACCGTCCGTCCTGGTGAAAAAATTGGAAGCGGTGTTCGGGGATCGAATCCCAAGAAATCCGATGGTGCCGCCGTCGGTGCTTGGAACCGTGAGAACGGGCAGAGCGATCCGAGTGGACGAAACCATGCCCGTTTCCCAAAGTCAGTTGATGATCGGTTACCGATGTGGGATCCGAATGGGGCATCCCGACGACGCTGTGTGCGCGGTGCTGAACGAAATGCTGGGGAATTCTCCCATTTCCAGACTGTTCGTCCACGTTCGGGAAAAGCATAGCCTTTGCTATTCCTGTGCATCCTCTTATTCGGCGTATTACGGTACCGTTCTGATTTCCTGCGGATTGAAAAGCGAAAACAGAGAATTGGCGGAGCAGGAGATCTTGAGGCAGATTCAATGTCTTGCCCAAGGTGCGTTTGGGGACGAGGAGCTGGTGGCTGCAAAAAGATCCTTGGAAAACGTCTACCGACAAATTGAGGATAGCCCCGCAGGGCTGGAATCCTTTTATTACGGCAGAGCGCTGGCGGGACACGCAGCGTCCTTGGAAGAACGGCGCGCCGCCTTTGAGCGAGTGACGAGAGAGGACGTGGTGCGTGTGGCGAAAACGCTGACGCTTGATGTGACGTATTTTCTGGAAGGAACGCTGGCAGACGAGGGGGACGGTGAGAATGAAGAGGACTGAATTTCACTCGGAACGGTTTCGGGAGCGGTACGTTCGTATCGATCATCCCAGCGGACTTCCCGTCTATATTTTTCCAAAGCAGTTGACCACGACCTACGCGATTTTGTCTACCCGTTATGGCTCCGTGGATACCAAATTCCGCAGAGCAGGAGAGCGGGAGTGGACGGAAACGCCCGACGGCGTAGCCCATTATCTGGAGCATAAGCTGTTTGAAAATCCGGACGGAAGCGACTCCTTTGAGCGTTTTTCCGCCTTTGGAGCCGATGCCAACGCCTACACCACCTGCAACCGAACCTCGTATTTGTTTAGTTGTACCGAGCGTTTTGAAGAATCCTTGGAGGAGCTTCTGACCTTTGTAACCACTCCCTATTTTACGAAACGGTCTGTAAAAAAGGAGCGCGGGATCATCGCTGAGGAAATTCGGATGTACAACGACAATCCATGGGAGCGGTGCTTTCAGAACCTGATGGAAGGGCTGTACGAAACCAATCCCATTCGGGTGAATATCTGCGGAACCGAGGAATCCATCGCCAAGATTACCCCCGAAATTCTTCAAGAATGTTACCAGGCTTTTTATCAACCGTCCAACATGGCGTTGATCGTTTGCGGTCAGGTCAGCGAGGAGCAGGTGATGGCTGTGGTGGATCGGGTGTTGCCCAAGTCTGCGGAGCGGATACTCGTGGAGCGGTGGGAAACCGACGAGCCTGCTTCGGCGTATCGTCGGTTGGTGAGTGCCCGTATGCAGGCATCCAAGCCCATCTTTTCTATTGGCATCAAGGACGTTCGGATCCCAAAAGATCCGCGTGAGCGGTTGCGGAGAGATGCGGCGCAGTCGGTTTTAGAGGAGATCCTGTTTTCCAGATCGGGGAGCTTTTACAACGAGCTGTTTGAGGAAGGCTTGATCACGCCGTCCTATTCCTACGGGTATTCCATTGCGGAAGGCTTCGCCTTTCACGCCATTACGGGGGAGTGTGATACTCCGCAGGCGGTGGAAGAACGGTTATGGAATTTTCTGAATCGAATCAAGCGGGAAGGGATGGATCGGGAAGATTTTGAGCGATGCCGTCGGGCACTCTACGCCGATGAGATCCGCAATTACGACTCCACCGAGGACATTGCAACCGAGCTGTTGACCTTTGTGTTCGACGGGGTGGAGCTATTTGATTATCCGGACGTGATCGCATCCCTGACGTTTGAAGAACTGTCGCCGTTGTTGGATGAAATGCTGGACCGTTCCGCGTTTTGTCTTTCGGTGATCTATCCATTGGATTTCAATAAAAAAGAAGGAGATTGAAAAGCATGAAAGAACAAGTTTACGTAGCGTTTCCGGGAATCAGCGGTGAGCAATTCGTGCTCAACAAGGTGGCGTTTACACTATTCAACGCCATTGAGGTGCGCTGGTACGGGATTTTTATTACCCTGGGGATCATTTTGGCGTTTGTCTACACCGCGTGGCGCGGAAAGCGCAACGAGGGTGTGATCCTGGATGATATTTTGGACGTTGGGATCGTGACGGTGATTTTGGGTGTAGTCGGTGCGCGGCTTTACTACGTTCTCACCGAGCTGGATCGGTTTCCAACCCTTTGGTCTGCGTTTCAGATCTGGAACGGCGGTCTGGGGATCTACGGCGGTATCATCGGCGGATGCTTGGGGATCGTGATCGCTTGCAAGGTGAAAAAATTGAGTTGGAGAAAGCTGTTTGATATGGCGGCGCCGGGCGTGATGCTTGCCCAAGCCGTTGGCAGATGGGGCAATTTCTTCAACGGTGAGGCTTACGGGTATCCCATCACCGCAGAGGGAACCAGATATTTCTTCTTCCTCAAGGAGTTCAGACCTTCGTCGGGTGAGGGGACTTTCTTCAACTGGATCCGCATGGGACTCTGGCCCAACGAATATTCCTACGGCGGAATGGTGTACGTTCATCCCACCTTCCTTTACGAGTGCGTATGGAATCTGCTGGGCTTCGTTCTGATCAATCTGTTCTATAAGCGCAAGAAATTCGACGGACAGATCGCCCTGATGTATTTCACCTGGTACGGCTTTGGCAGAATGTTCATCGAGGGCTTCCGTACAGACAGCCTTTATATTCTGAAGGGTATTGCTTCGGATGCGGGCTTGCGGATCTCCCAATGCGTTGGATTGCTCTGCTTTGTAGTGGGCGTGACGTTGCTGTTGATCTTTAGCCTTCGCCGTCCGATTCCCCAAGCGGTTCCCGCAGATGGAATTTCGGCAGAGGAAACCGAACTGTCCGCCGAAGAAGCGGAAGATGAGTTGGAAGATTCGGCAGAGGATCTGGCTGACGTGGAAGCAATCTACGGCGCTGGCGAAACCGAAGAAGATCAAGAAAAAATCGAAGAAATTGAAGAAACAGAGGAGAAAGAAAACGATGGCACAGAGAATTGACGGAAAATTGATCTCCGCGCAAATTCGTGGAGAGATCAGCGAGGAATGTCGCGCGTTCGTGGAGAAAAACGGGTACGCCCCGGGCTTGGCGGTGATCATCGTGGGAGAAAATCCCGCATCACAGGTCTACGTTCGGAACAAGAAAAAGGCGTGCGAGGAGGTGGGCTTCTATTCCGAGGTACACGAGCTTCCCGAAGCCACCACCCAAGCGGAGCTGAATGCCCTGGTGGACGCCCTCAACGAGAAGGAATCCATTCACGGGATCCTGGTACAGCTTCCCCTGCCCAAGCACCTGGATGAAACCGAGGTGCTGCTGCGGATCCGTCCCGAGAAGGACGTGGACGCCTTCCACCCCTATAACGTGGGGAAAATTATGATCGGAGATCCCGATTTTCTTCCTTGCACGCCTGCGGGCGTCATGGCGCTTCTGGAAAGAAGCAATATTGAAGTGGCAGGGAAGCGTTGCGTGGTGATCGGACGGAGCAACATCGTGGGCAAGCCCATGGCGATGCTGTTGCTTCACGCCAACGGAACTGTAACGATCTGTCACAGCCGTACCGCAAACCTGGCAGAGGTATGCCGCGAGGCGGATATTCTGGTGGTTGCCATCGGACGTGCCGATTTCGTGGGCGCGGACATGGTAAAGCCCGGGGCTGTGGTCATCGACGTTGGAATGAACCGTCGCGCCGACGGAAAGCTGACGGGTGACGTGGATTTCGACGCGGTGGAGCCCATTGCGTCCGCCATCACGCCCGTTCCGGGGGGCGTTGGTCCCATGACCATCACCATGCTGCTCAAGAATACGCTGACGGCAGCCAAGAAAAAAGCGTAAAAAACGAAAATTGCGGTTGGACGCCCAAAAACGCCGTCTGCCGCAATTTTTTTGCTCAAAAACTGAAAAAATTTAATATAAAGAAAAATATTTTTCAAAAAACACTTTACAAACGGGCGAAAACGTGGTATAATAATGCCAAATGACGTTCGCTCGGTTTTCGGACAACGACTGTGGGAAATATTTCATGGTTCTTCACCCGCCGATTGCTGAGTCAAACGCCAAAAATTATAGAAAGGTGAAGTAAAACATGTTGAAAGACGAAAAGCAAAGCATTATCGAGCAGTTCGCAACTCATGAAGGAGATACGGGTTCTCCCGAGGTGCAGATCGCGCTTCTGTCCTTCAGAATCGCATCTCTCACCGAGCACTTGAAGGCAAACAAGAACGACTTCCACAGCCGCCGCGGTCTGCAGAAGATGATCGGTCACAGAAGAAACCTCCTCAACTACTTGCAGAACAACGATATTGAGCGTTACCGCGCCATCGTTGCAAAGCTGGGCTTGAGAAGATAATGCAATCATCGGGAGTGAGAGCAGCGGCGTCCGTCACTGCTCCGCTCCCGTTGTGCGTTTTCAAAAAAACAGACGTTACAAACCGTTCCCACGGGCGGATTAGCAGTTAACCATGGTTCCGAGCCTGCGTTCGGGGGCATCGTTAAGTGCTAAACCTCCGTGAGAAAGTGAATCAAAATTTTATGGAGGAATTTATGTCAAATCCTATCAGCAGTCCTATGGTATTTCAGAACTACAAAGTATTTCGTTACACGCTGGCGGGCAGACCGCTGGTGATCGAAACCGGTAAGATGGCAGGTCTTGCCAACGGCTCCGTGCTTTGCCGCTACGGCGAAACCGCTGTCCTCTGTTGCGCCACCGCATCCGAGAAGCCCCGTGACGGCATGGACTTCCTGCCCCTTTCCGTAGACTTCGACGAGAGAATGTACGCTGCGGGCAAGATCCCCGGCGGCTATTTGAAGAGAGAGGGTAAGCCCTCTGAAAAGGCAGTCCTCACGTCCCGCGTGATCGACCGCCCCATTCGTCCCTTGTTCCCCAAGGATCTGCGTAACGACGTTGCGCTGACCTTGACCGTGATGTCCGTGGATCCCGACTGTTCTCCCGAGATCACCGCAATGATCGGCGCGTCCATCGCGCTGTCCATTTCGGATATTCCGTGGAACGGTCCCATCGGCGGCGTGTTCATGGGCTTGGTTGACGGAAAATTGGTTGTC
>JAZSMC010000055.1:0-6510 GCA_045535705.1 Eubacteriales bacterium | reverse complement strand
ACCTACGGTATGAAGAAGGGATTGGTTCGCCTGGAGGAGGCAAACGTGAAGAACGTCAGCCTGACCAACTTTGACGTGATCGCGGAGATCGCCGCAGAAGAAAACTACATTGAAAAATCCGATATTGCCAAGCTTATCGCTTTCCGCAATAATCCTTCGGACGAAAGCTGGATCGGGGCGTAAATATGAGAAACGTCATCAACATTTTGGATTTGTCGGTAGAGGAGATCGCTGATCTGATCCGCGTTGCCGACGATATCATGGCGAATCCCGACAAATACAACGAGGTATGTAAGCACAAGATCCTGGCGACGCTGTTCTTTGAACCGTCCACCAGAACCAGATTGAGCTTTGAATCTGCCATGCTGTCCCTGGGCGGACAGGTCTTGGGCTTTTCGGACGCCAATTCATCCTCGTCATCTAAGGGCGAGAGCGTTTCGGACACCGTGGCGGTGGTTTCGGGATACGCCGATCTGATCGCCATGCGGCATCCCAAGGAGGGGGCGCCTTTGGTGGCGTCCATGCACTCCCGTGTGCCGATCATCAACGCGGGGGACGGGGGACATTACCATCCCACCCAGACCTTGGCGGATTTGTTGACCATTCATCATGAAAAGGGAAGATTCGATCACTTCACCATCGGCTTCTGCGGAGATCTGAAGTTCGGCAGAACGGTTCACTCCCTGATCGAAGCCATGTCCAGATACACGGGCATCCGGTTCGTGCTGATCTCTCCCGACGAATTGAAGCTCCCCGAATACATCAAAGAGGAGTTCATCAAGGATCGCGGGTTTGAATACGTGGAAAGCAAGTCGCTGGATGCGGTGATGGGAGAATTGGATATTCTCTATATGACTCGCGTGCAAAAGGAGCGCTTCTTCAACGAGGAGGATTATCTCCGCTTGAAGGACACCTATATTCTGACGGCGGACAAGATGAAGCTTGCCCGTCCCGATATGATCGTGATGCATCCGTTGCCCCGCGTCAACGAAATTTCAACGGCGGTGGATAACGATCCCCGCGCTTGCTATTTCCGTCAGACCTATTACGGACGTCTGATGAGAATGGCGCTGATCATGAAATTGTTGGAGGTGACGGTATGAATATCGACGGCATCAAAAGCGGGATCGTGATCGACCACATCACGGCAGGAAAGGCAATGCAGCTATATCAGATGCTTGGGATGGATAAGCTGGAGTGCTGCGTGGCAGTGATCCAGAACGTTGGCAGCGGTAAGATGGGAAAGAAGGATATGATCAAGATTGACGCCAGCATTTCCATCAATCTGGACGTGATCGGCTACGTCAGCCCCAACGCCACCATCAACACCATTGAAAACGGAAGGATTGTTCGGAAGGAGCATATTGATCTTCCGAGCCGTCTGACCAATATCATTCATTGTAAAAATCCCCGTTGCATCACCACCACCGAGCAGGAGATCGACCACGTGTTCGTCCTCTCGGATAAAGGGGAATACCGTTGCCTGTATTGCGAAACCAAGGCAAACTGACGGAAAACCGTTGAATTGCTTTGAATTTTGCTCATTGTAAAACCGAGATTTGCGAGTTTTGATGAAAAGTGTCAAATCTTGGAGAATCTCTTGACTTTTTGTTCGTTTTGTGGTATACTGATAGCGAATGATAAACAGCTCTCTGTAACTGACGGAATCAGCGTGGAGCACCACCAAGAAGCAGAGAACCTGATAATTGCCGACCGTCTGGGCACACTTGATTCGCTATGGGTTAAGTGTGCCCGAATGTTTTTTCAAAACTACGTTTGGAGGTCTGTTTATGAAAAAAGTTGGAATCGTGATGGGAAGTGACAGCGATCTGCCCATCCTTGAAAAAGCCATGAATATGCTGAAATCCATGGAGGTGCCCTATGAAACGCACGTTTATTCGGCGCACCGCACGCCCGATCAGGCGATCGCGTTTGCCCGTGACGCCGAGAAAAACGGCTTTGGCGTTTTGATCGCGGCGGCGGGGATGGCGGCGCATCTGGCAGGCGTACTTGCCGCCAACACGACGCTTCCCGTCATCGGGATCCCCTGCAAGTCCCAGAATCTGGACGGCATGGACGCGCTTCTGGCGACGGTACAGATGCCGACGGGGATCCCCGTTGCCACCGTTGCCATCAACGGCGGAGGAAACGCGGCGCTGTTGGCTTGTCAGATGCTTGCCATTTCGGATGAAGCGCTGGCGGCACGTCTGAAGGCGAAGCGCGAGAGCGATACCAACGCCGTGTTGGAAAAGGACGCTCGCATTTCTGCCGAGTACAGCAGTCTGTAACCGAGGAGGAGCATATGGGCGGTTTTTTTGGCGCGGTTTCGCGTAACAGCGCAATTTCCGACGTGTTTTTCGGAACGGATTATCATTCCCATTTGGGCACCAGAAGCGGAGGGGTGGCGGCGTATGATTCCGCAATCGGATTGCAGCGAAACATTCACAATATTTCCAATTCGCCTTTCCGAACCAAATTCGAGCATATTTTCGAGGAAATGAGCGGAACGGCAGCCATCGGCTGTATCAACGACAGCGATCCGCAGCCGCTTCTGATGCGTTCCTTATTGGGAACCTACGCCATCTGCTTTATCGGCGCCATTAACAACGCCGAGGCGTTGATTCAAAAGATGCTTTCCCCGTGCGGAGGACATTTCAACACCATGACCTCGGGAAAGGTGAATTCCACCGAGCTGGTGGCTGCGCTGATCAATCAGAAGAGCAGCTTTGCCGAGGGAATTCATTTCGCACAGCAAGCCATTCAGGGAACGGCTTCCATTCTGATTCTCAAGGAAACGGGGGAGATCATTGCTGCCCGTGACCGATTGGGAAGATTACCCATCCATATCGGAAAGAACGACGACGGATATTGCGTATCCTTCGAGTCGTATCCTTGCGAGAAGCTGGGATACGAGCTGGATCGGGAGCTTGGTTCGGGAGAGATCGTGGAGATCACCGCAGACGCGGTAAAGGTTCTGCGGGAGCCTGATCGGGAAATGCGGATCTGCTCCTTCCTTTGGAGCTATTACGGGTACCCCACCTCCACCTACGAGGGTGTGAACGTTGAGGTCATGCGTTGCAGAAACGGCATGATCATGGCGGGGAACGATGAGAAAAACGGAAAGCCCATGGATTTTGATCACGTGGGCGGTGTTCCGGATTCGGGTACGCCTCACGCCATCGGATACGCCAACGGAAGCAAAATTCCTTTTGCGCGTCCCTTTATCAAATATACGCCTACCTGGTCGAAAAGCTTTACGCCCGCAAGTCAGGTGGACCGAAACAAGGTGGCAAAAATGAAAATGATCCCCGTCAGCGAGTTGATCGACGGCAAAAAGCTGTTGTTCGTGGACGATTCCATCGTTCGCGGAACCCAACTGCGGGAAACGGTGGAGTTTTTATATGAAAACGGTGCCGAGGCGGTGCATATGCGTTCCGCTTGCCCACCGATCATGTACGGTTGTAAGTACCTGAACTTTACCAGATCCACCAATGAGATGGAACTGATCACCAGATCCACCATCGTGGAGCTGGAGGGAGAAAAGGGGCTGAACCATTTGGATGAATACAGCGACAACAGTACCGAGCATGGAAAAGCCATGCGGGATGCGATCTGCAAGAAATTGCACTTGGCGTCCTTGGAATTCCAATCCATGGAGGGATTGGTTCGAGCCATCGGTCTTGAGGAATGTAAGCTCTGCACCTACTGCTGGACAGGAAAAGAATAATCACCGAAAAGGAGAGTATAAATCATGCACGAAAATTCCAAATCCGAAAGCTACGCCGCAGCGGGCGTAGACATTACCGCAGGCTACCGCGCGGTAGAACTGATGAAATCCCACATTGCCAGAACCATGACCTCCGGCGTTTGCTCGGATATTGGGGGCTTTGGCGGCTTGTTTGAGCTGGATCTGCAGGGGATCACCCGTCCCGTTCTAGTCAGCGGAACCGACGGCGTGGGAACCAAGCTGAAGATCGCGTTCCTCATGGATAAGCACGATACCGTCGGCATCGACTGCGTTGCCATGTGCGTCAACGACATTATTTGCAGCGGCGCCCGTCCTCTCTTTTTCTTGGATTATATTGCTTGCGGCAAAAACTTCCCCGAAAAGATCGCGGACATCGTAAAGGGTGTTGCGGAGGGATGCGTTCAGGCGGGCGCGGCGCTGATCGGCGGCGAAACCGCCGAGATGCCCGGCTTCTATCCCATTGACGAATACGACTTGGCGGGCTACTCCACGGGTGTGGTGGACAAGTCCAAGATCATCAACAACAAGTCCATGGTGGCGGGGGACGCCATCATCGCTCTGCCCTCCAGCGGCGTACACTCCAACGGATTCTCCCTGGTGCGTAAGGTGCTGGACGTGGAGAACGTTGATCTGAAGGCTCCCGTTGCGGAGCTGGGCGGAAAGTCCATCGGCGAAACCCTGTTGACGCCCACCAAGATCTACGTGAAGCCCGTGCTGGCTTTGATGGAGAATATCACCGTGAAGGGGATTTCCCATATCACGGGCGGCGGCTTCTACGAGAACATCCCGAGAAGTATTCCCGACGGCTACGGCGCCAAGATTGATAAGAGCGCGGTTCGGGTGCTTCCCATCTTCGACCTGATCGCAAAGAGAGGAAACATCAGCGAGCGGGATATGTTCAACACCTTTAATATGGGTGTTGGAATGAGCATCGTCGTGGCGAAAGAGGATGCCGAGGCAGCAATGGAAATTCTTCGCGCCAACGGGGAGGATCCTTACCTGATCGGTGAAATCGTGGAGTCGGAGTCCAAGATCATTTTGGAGTAAGGTGTCAACTGTGAGAAAAGCGAAACGTAAAATGAACATTGCCGTTCTGGTATCGGGCGGCGGAACCAATTTGCAGGCATTGATCGACGCGCAGAACGAGGGAAAGATCAAAAACGGCGAGATCAAATTGGTGATCTCCAATAAGCTAGATGCTTTTGCTCTGGAACGTGCCGCTTCGGCGGGGATCCCCACTGCGCTGGTGATCAAAAAAGATTGCGGAAGCCAAGAGGCTTTCGAGGATACCATTATGATGCGGCTTGAGGAATATGAGATCGACGTGATCGTTCTGGCTGGCTTTATGGCGATCCTGAGCGAACGGTTCACGTCGGCATATCCCCGCAGGATCCTGAACGTACATCCCTCGTTGATCCCGTCCTTCTGCGGAAAGGGTTTTTACGGGCTGAGGGTACACGAGGCAGCCCTTGCCAAGGGCGTGAAGGTGACGGGCGCCACGGTGCATTTCGTCAACGAGATCCCCGACGGCGGCGAGATCCTTTTGCAGAAGGCAGTGAAGATCTGCAAGAACGATACCCCCGAGAGCTTACAGGCGAGGGTGATGCGGCAGGCAGAGTGGGTGATCTTGCCCCGCGCGGTGGAGCAGGTTTGCGCAGAGCTGGCGTCTAACAAAAGACGGTAAGAAAAAGTAAGAACAAGATATAGAAAAAGGTGAATGTTATGGCTTTATACGATTTGAAAGAGCTTTTGAGCGAGAACACGTATCCCGGCAGAGGAATCGTGATCGGTAAATCCGCCGACGGAAAGAACGCGATGATCGCGTATTTTATCATGGGACGCAGTGAAAACAGCCGCAACCGCATTTTTGAGCGGTTTGAGGGCGGGATGCGAACCAAGGCGTTTGACGAGTCCAAGCTGTCCGATCCCAGCTTGATCATCTACAATCCTTTCCTGGAGAGAAGAAGCATTGATATTGTGACCAACGGCGATCAGACCAACA
Source organism: Eubacteriales bacterium (assembly GCA_045535705.1). Taxonomy (GTDB): domain Bacteria; phylum Bacillota; class Clostridia; order Oscillospirales; family CAG-272; genus UMGS1865. The sequence goes on along the minus strand of JAZSMC010000055.1, from coordinate 760 downwards.
CGATCTACGATTTCATGGAAGAAAACGCCGGTAACGGCAACGCGTTTGCGGATGCGCTCCGTACCCGTGAGTTTGAGCCGGATTTTCCCAACTATACTCCCAGAATTTCGGGCGTTTGCTACTATAGCTTCCCCCGTGAAACGTTCACCTATAAGCTGTCCATCCTCAAAAGCGCCAATGGACGCGGCGAGGCGTGCAACCGTTATTTTTACGAGTACACACCCGAGGACGGCATTGGACACTTCATTCACACCTACCGTTGCGACGGCAACCCCATTCCGTCCTTCTACGGCGAGCCCGAGGAAGTGGAATTGCCAAACACGGCAGAAGAGTTGGCTGACATGGTATGGAACAATCTGAACGAGGACAATAAGGTATCCCTGTTCGTTCGTTGTGTTCCGCTGGACGGCAGTAAGCCCACCGAGATCATCATCAACAAGAACAAATAAGAAGGAGCGCGGACATGAAAGAATTTGAATTGAAATATGGCTGTAACCCCAATCAGAAGCCTTCCAAGATCTATATGGCAAACGGCGAGGAGCTGCCCATTCAGATCCTCAACGGCAGACCGGGGTACATCAACTTTTTGGATGCCTTCAACAGCTGGCAGCTGGTAAAGGAATTGAAGGAAGCGGTTAATATGCCTTGTGCAACTTCCTTTAAACATGTAAGCCCCACTTCTGCAGCAGTAGGCACTCCTCTTTCCGATGATCTGAAGAAAGCCTGCTTTGTGGATGATGTCGAAGGTCTTGATGAATCT
>JAZSMC010000019.1:0-10427 GCA_045535705.1 Eubacteriales bacterium | reverse complement strand
CCTACCGTTTTTATGCAGGGAGATTCATCAACGATTCAGCCCCACAGAGTTCTTCTGAAGAATTCAGAAATCAATCATTTTCTGCCCATACCCGATGGCGCTCAAAATCTGCTCCGGGTGTGGTCAGGATCGCATAGTCGGTGTAGAAATGATTTCCCGTTTCCTCATTTTCTTTCACCACCAACATCAAATTGGTTTGGTACGCCATACTCCCCTCGTGCATATTCAAGGTGTTATAAAGCACCACCCAATTTCGCTCTCCGTTTTCCACGTAAGATAATTGGAGATCTTTAATGTGATATATCAATCCATTGGTATTAATCCGAAATTGTTCGTTCGCCGGAAGATCCGCAAAAACGCTCACATCCAAGCCGGGAAGCTGAAGAATCAGAATATCATCCGAATGTTGATTGTTGCGGAATGCGTTGGCGATCACGTTGGAAAACGTATCCGCCAAACCAAACGTCTGAACAAATTTTACATTATTCCAAACCAATTGGATCGAATTCTCGCCCGTTGCATTCGACAACAGCTTACCTAAATAACGGCAATATGGATTATGAACCGTGTCCCACTGATTTTGCCCTCCCCCGAAAGGAGTGAAATAAAATTCAAAGACGGAATCCTGTTCAGATCCCATATACACGATCTTCTCATCCGAAGAAATCTGATCCCCCATACCGTTTTGGATCAATGCGACCTGCTCCGTGGTACGTGAAATAGCAAGCGCACGGAAAGCAGTTACTTCCTCCTGACCGCAATAGTTCTTCAAAAGGCTCATGAAATTATACGTCACACGCCGAATCTCCTCGTGTTCCGCAATGACAACTCCCGTTTGAATTGAATTATGCTGGTTAATTCCCTGATCGTTTACACCATCCAAATTGATGCTTCCAACCCAAACGGCAGGGCCTTTCTCCGTTCCATCGTTGGCAATTCGATGAGAAACCGTGCAAAGCTTCAAGTGCATCATATCCGAAGCTGCCTTATCTCCGTAGTCAGTCCATTCCGCTCGACGAACGGTGAGAAAATCTCCGATCTTCTTGTTCTCCACCAGTGCGTCTTGCTCCAACCAGCTGTTAAAATACTGCAAAAAGTCAGCATCGGGCACACGGCTCCCATCCGACATATATATATCGGATGCATTGAGATCACCAATGACCAACACTTCCACGCCGTGACGCGCCGCATCTACCAACAACCACGACACACGGTAATATCCCGTTTCTTCATCATAATCTTTGCCGTAGAGGTTTTCCATGCGCCCATATTCCTCGCTCTGCGGATCCAAGCAGGCTGCAGCATACACAGAGAGATGAAACGTAGCAAGCGTAGCAACCACATGTTCTTCCGGATGCGCCATCTTATATTTGATGCACTGATAAAGCATGACCGCTTGGGCAAAATTGGGATTGTTCATATCCTCATTCACATCCCTGTAAAGAGTATAGAGCGTAACGTCTTTCCCATTAATCCCCGAATAACTAACCTCTGTACGGCTTCGAAAATCGTTATTCAACGGCTCCAAAACCTCTGCTCGTTTATTACGTGTGTCATAATAAGCATCGTTCTTGACCGTGGTTGACGGTTCATTGAGTTGTTCGTTTCCTTCCCCGCTTGTCTGGGTTTCCACAGGCTCCGTGGCAGATCCCGTGGAAACCGTATCATTTGAGGTAGAAGTGGTACAAGCGACCAAGGAAGAAAAGCCTACGCATATGCAAAGAATCAAGGTTAAAGTTCTTTTCATGCCGCATCCTCCCCGGAGAGAACGGTAATGGAAAATCCTTCCTTGCCTTCAATACTTCCCTCGGGATACGTAAAGCCTTCTGCCGGCAGGTTCAGAACCGCTTTTGTAGAATTAGAATAAATGGTTGCTCCGCCGTTTGGCGCTACGTTGCCTGTTGCAGTACCTCCCAGAATCGTAACGGTGGTTCCGGTAGTGGTTTCGTAAAGAAATCCACCCTTGTTGGTAGCCTCGTTATTGGTTGCATTCACCGAAGTAATCTTCAGTGTAGAAGCTCCGGAAGCGTATATTGCGCCGCCACCGTAGTCGCCTGCAGAGGTGTTGCCTTCTGCAATCAGCGTACCGATCTCGTTTTGGGAATCAGTATAGAGATACAATGCACCGCCGTTACCGCTTGCGGAGTTCCCGCGGAGCGTCATTTGAGTCACGGTCATCTTGGTGGTAACACCATCTGAAATCGTGTAAACAGCGCCGCCACTCTTGGCGGTATTGTTCTCACAAGTCATGGTATCAGCTGTAATCACAGAGTTTTTGGAATAAATCGCGCCACCGTTGCTTGTCGCATCGTTCCCATTAAAGATCAGCGTAACTGCGGTCATCTCGGATTTATTCAAGCAAACGGCTCCACCGCTCCCTTGCGCTGTATTATCGGTGAAGGTCGCCGCTTCGATTTCCAGCGTAGAACCGGCGTACGCGCAGATTGCGCCGCCGTTCATGGTACGGGATTCATTGTTTTCAAAAATCGCATTGGACAGCGTAGCCGTTCCACCGGTAAGATAAAGTGCGCCGCCACCATATTCATCACCGTCCGCTTTATTTGAGGCAAACGTAGAATCGAACACCTTGATTTCGGATTTGTTCACATAGATCGCGCCACCGTTATTTGTAGCACTGTTTCCGTTGAAAATTGCATTTTCAAGTTCTACGTTGGATTCGGAGTATGCACAGATCGCTCCGCCGTTCTTTAACTCGGAAACGTTATTTTCAAAGGTTACGTTTGACAAGGTACCCTTTCCACCGGTGAAATAAAGCGCTCCGCCGCCATAGCTGCTGTCTGCAGATTTGTTTTCGGTAAAGGATGCGTAATTTGCTTTAAGCTCCGCATCGTTTACATAGATCGCTCCACCGTTACCACCCGCTGTATTTTTTGAGAAAACAGGATAATTCTCCTCGGTTGCATTGAGATTCACGAGAGAACCCTCGCTGGTCAAATATATCGCTCCGCCCTTACCCTCGGAATGATTTTCCTCAAAAAGCGCGTCGCCACACACTTCCACATCGGCTTTATAGAACACATAGAAAGCACCGCCATTTCCGTTTTCAGCTTTTGTAACGCCTTCACGGTCGGTATTGTCAATAAAATCAGGATCCTCTGCCTCGGTGAGGAATGCTCGATTCTGACGGAATACCGCAGAACCGATCTTCACCTTTGCGCCGCTCTTCATGGAACTGCTGGATGCACCTATTCCAACTGCACCGCCCTTGGAAGCCTCATTCGCCTCAAAAACGCCGCCCTCAATATTCACCTCTCGGAGTGTCTGGCTCTCATCAGAATAATATACGTACAGTGCGCCGCCCTTGGAAGCGGCGAGATTTCCAACAAAGTTTCCGCCTTTGATCGTCAGCGATCCTGCCATATTGATGGCACCGCCGTTTGACGTCAAGGATTTGTTGGCACTGAACTCCACACCGCCATAGATCAGCAACGCGCTCTGATGTTGCCCAAACACTGCACCGCCCGATTTTTCGGAATTGTTGTTGGTAATCTTCAGCTTGATTTCGTCAGTGGTTTCGCCGATATAGGCATTGGTATACTGGGAATCTACCATATACAGCGCACCGCCATAGGTGGATGCATAGTTACCATCGACCAATCCGCCCTTTAAATTGCAGCTACGGTAGTTAAAAATTGCACCGCCGCGAGACGCCTTATTATTCAGCAGTTTTCCGCTGTACATATTCACGGTACCGCGATTGAAAATCGCGCCGCCGCAGGAAGAATCGTTGTAAACCTCTACCGTTTCTCCATCTACCTCTTCCGTCTTCTTATCCACCAAATTGACCTCACACTCGGAAACGGTAGCACCGAACAGGTTCAGCACACCATCCGAAACGATCACAGCGGCACCACCCACACGCTGGGGATTAGACAGATTCACGCTCTCGTCCAGCATACGAACGTTTCCGGCTTTCTTACAGTTGGTTATAACAACGTTTTCAAAAAGACTTAACGTACTGCTATTACCTAGGAAAAACGCGGTTCCCAGAACGTCCTCATTCATATTCGCCTTGTTTCCGTCCAACGTCAAGACTACGTCCTCGCCATCCGCAAGAAACGTTAGCGACGCATTATTTCCTGTGATCAGGATCGAACTCTCGCCCTCGGCATTTTCACCCAGAACAAACAGATCTCCGATAAAATCGGGGCTTCTGGTCAGCGTGTAACTGGCGTTGGCAGAAACAGTTGTCACACCCGTGACGTATATCGTTTCGGTCATAACAATGTCCGCCTCTAAATGAATCTCCTTCACGCCGCCCTCAATACGGGACTTCAATTGTTCAAAGGTAGTCGTGGGAGCAACACTCCACTGAGCAATGACCTTTACGTTGGCTTCAATGATTCCCATGGGAGAAAAATCATCTCCCGTTTCGGTTTTCCATCCCAAAAAATCATAGCCAATACGTTCGGGAGCGGTTAGTGCGTAATTGCCTTCCCCGTCTGCCTCAACAATCACAGTCTTGTATCCAAGATCGCAAGAAATTGAATGGCTCAAAGTCAATTTGGCAAGCTCCTCCGTTTGAACTTCGCCGCAAACGTCACAAATCCGTTTCTGCAGTCCAACTTCTTCAACGGTGGGTTCGGTGACGATTGTCCATTCTCCGAACTTACACCCGATTTTTGAAACGGGGGCGGTCTGGATATTTCCGCAAACCGTACAGGTACGTGTCTGCGCGCCCTCCTGCTTACAGGTTGCTTCCAGAATCTTTTCCCATTCGCCAAAGCTACAGGTTTCACACAGCTCCGAAGAACTCCCCTCCTGATCCGAATCCGACGGCGTCACTTTGACAAGCTCACATCCGCTCAACATCACGATCAAAAGTAATAGGGTTGCCAAAATTTTGATTTGCAAGTTTTTTCTCATGAATTCCATTTCCTTTCTTTACTCAAAGAAATAAAAACAACAAAGCCGATATAAGAAGTATATCCTCTGCAAGGAAATGTTGTGACGAACACCTCATTTCCAAACAAAAAACGACAAAAATCTTTTTTCTCCTATACTTCCTCGGCTACTTCGACATTATAACAGATTTTTCGCTTTTTTTCAAGTACTTATTGGAATTTTAATGCTTTATTTATAAATTATTTATAAAAAACAGAAAGGAGCGACCGAAATCGCTCCTCCTATTTTCTTAAAATTACAATTCAAAAAGACAATTGCTCACCTTTTAAGAGCGTTGCTCTTTTCGATTTTACATAAATCATTACTAATATTCCTCATAAAAAACGGGATTAAAACCATGAACACTTGGGAAGGCAAAAAACAGATGAAAGCTCCAGCCCCTAAAAAATCTTGTATAAAAAAGAATGTAAATGCGGTGGTAAATAAAAAGCCAAGAACTCCCCAGGTCAACACCATTACAAAAGGAAATTTTCTATATTTTGAGCCTTCGCCGAAAACCAAATGATTAAGTGAGACCGCAAAAAAGCATAGCTTAATACAGAAAAAAATTGTTATAACAAACAAAGGAATCATCAATACCGCCAGCATAGCCAAAATTTCAAATTGCCCCATAATAAAAGGCTCTATCATAAGTGGAATTGTGACGGGAAACGTTATAAATATTCCTGATAAAGCAAGGAGTACGAAAACTGTTTGAAATAACCAAAATCCTAGCGTATATTGTTCGTCACTTTCTGAAAAGCACAAGAGATATCCCCCGATAGTTGAGCATATCCATGCTAAAACCTCAAGTACGAGAATTACGATTGTCAACGATGGTAGTTTCTTCAAATTATTGAAATAATCTGACAGATTACCCGTTAATATCGTTAACAAAAGCACAGCTGTAAAAATAACGATTTGGGTGACCATCATATAGAGTATGAGTTTAAAAAAAGACGATCGAAAATTCGTTTTTAATGTGGCATTTTTTTCCGCTATTAAATATTCAGATTCAACTTCGCTTATTGTGTCACAATGCTTTTTATCAAACCGTTTCATTTTCATTCTCCTTTGTATTGATTAAAATTTCTGTTTTCTCATTTGTAAAGCCTGCAGGTTCTGTAACGTCCATCACAGATTCAATTTTATCAAAATCTTTCTGTATTTTTCGTAGAAAAAACGGAAGCAAAATAAAAAACAGTGAAATAGGCAAGAAACAGAATATGAAAAGAAGATATACAAACAATTCACCTGCATAATTAACATACGAAATTATTGTTGAGAATAGAAAAAAAGCAGTTCCGGGAATCATTACCATTACCAAAGACTTTCCGGTCATTTTCAATTTTTGAGTTTCAGCACGATTGTCTTTTCTGCTACCGACAATCAAGCATTTCAGAAAATCAAAAATATTATAACACAGTCTTAAAAGTATAAAACAAATAAAAGCCATTACAATGGATAAAATCGTAGAACGCACATGAAGTATAACATTCTCACGAAACATATCATGAGATAACCCCATTATTCTCAATCGGTACAGCGACCTTGGAATTGCTAAAACGCCATCACAAACCATTAACACAGCAATCATAGAAATTAAAACAAAAACAACTTGAAACAATCTCCCCCCCAACATTAAACGATCTGTTTTCAATAGCAGATATGCACCATACGTTGAAACACCAAACACGAGTATAATCCCCATGAAGCAAACCATTGCGATTACATCAAAATCGCTCAATTCGGTTAAAACCATGACAAAAAGCAATACTACACAACCAATCATTAAATACAGCATTGAACCGAAAATTGTTTTAAAAATCGGAGATTGAAAATTTCTTTTTAAGATCTCAATCTTTTCTATCGCAAGTTCATTATTATTTTCGATTATAATTTGTTCCTTAGTTTTTTTCTTGGATTTTAACATTAGTCATTCTCCTTTTTTATGTATTATTGTAAATATTGTAGCTTTTTCTGCGGTATACCTAATAGAACGGTTTCATCCCAAACAAAAAAGTGCGCAGCACGAAGCCACGCACGAAAAATGTGTGACTCCGATTGCTGCGACACAATTAAACTTTTTATGCGATCTACAAAAGCATACAAAAGGGGAGCGTACATTTTTACCATTGTAAAAACATACACTTTTGTAGACGCAAATTTATATTTAATTGTGTCGCAGGTCTATTATATCATAACTACCCCCATTTGTAAATACTTTTTCATAAAATTCCCAAAGAAAAAGCCAAACTGCGCGAACAATTTGGATTTTTATTTTCAATCTGATCACTCATTATCCATTGTTTCTGTGGATATTTTTGAGGCGGGCGATCAATGATCGCCCCTACAAGACAAAACAACCGAGGGCGCACATTGTCTGCACTACCCTCGGTTGAAAACTTTTTCTATTTTTTTGAAAGTTTTTGGAATCCATAAAACCTTTTTTCAAAAAGGTTTTATGTGGGGTGCGGGGCTAGCCCCGCGACCTTTATTACTTTCACTCCATATACGCCATCACAGCTTTGAGCATTTGGGCGGTCTGGGCGCGGTTGACGGCGGTGTCGGGGGCGATGTAGCCATCCACCGAGGTCATGATGCCTGCGGCGTTGAGGGAATACATGGCGTCAGCCGCCCACACGGGGATCTCCGAGTGATCGGCAAACACCGAAAGCGTGTGGGATTCCGACGGCTCGATCAGAGCGTCTAGCATGACAGCCGCTTGGGCGCGGGTGAGGGATTCGTTGGGCAGGAATTTCAGCTCGCCGTTTTCTTCGCTGCCGCTGACGATCCCCAGCGAATACGCCGTGGCAACGTAGCCTTTCATGGCGTCGGGGATGTCGCTGTCGTCGGCAAACGCGGTGGCGGTACATTCGGGAACCTCACGGATCCCCGCCGCGTTCATCGCCATCACCAAAAACTCCACGCGGCTCACCGTCTGTTCGGGATAGAAATAATACTGATTCCCCACTTGCGTACCGCTCATGATCCCCTCCTCGGTCACTTTCAGCGCCGCGCCGTAGGCTTCGGAATCCAGCATATCCGCGTAGGTCACCGAGGTTCCCGAATAGTCCACCGTCAGAGAAACCGTGGCGGACGCGCTGTAATTGCCGTAGCGATCACGGGCAACGTAGGTAAAGGAATCCGAGCCGATGTAATTGGAATTGGGACGGTAAACGTAGGCGCCGCGCCCCGCGTCGGTCAGCTCCAGCGTGCCGTTTTGAGGATAGCTGACGATCTCAAAAATCAAGTCGTCGCCGTCGGGATCGTATGCCGAAAGGGTTCCGTAAGCCGCCACGCCCTTGTAAGTTTGCACCTCTAAATCCAATCCCGACGCCATGCTGACCGTGGGAGTGTAGTTCACTTCGTCCAACAAATACAGATTGCAGAACATGGGCGTCGCGCCGCCGTTGGCTGTGAACGTGAATCCCGTTCGCATCACGTCCTCGGTTGCGGGATGAAAGGTTACGTTGAGAAGCTGCTCCGCCGTGACGGTCTGCCCCGCCACGATCTTGGATGAACCCATGAGCAGCTCGCCGTCGGTGACGGACGGAACGCTCATCACGGTGATATACCGCACCGAGGAAAGGTTCAATCCGCGTGCAAAATCATCCGCCGAGAAAACCACGTCGTTACCAACCATGGCGGAAAACGCCACGTCGGTTCGCGCCGACAACACCGAAAGTCCGTAGGAAACCACGGGAAGCTCTCCGCTATCCGCCGCTATGGGAAAACACACACCGCACAATATCATAAAACTCAACAACACGGGCAACACCCTTTTTTTGACAATCCCTTTCATCCAAAGCACCGCCTTTCGCAAATTCTCTTGTTAAAATTTATGCGGTGAGTTCACGGTTTAGAACTGCGCTCATTATCTCAAAGCCATGGCAAATAGCAATACAAAAAAGATTTCCCCCGACAAACCTTTCACGTCTGTCGGGGGAATCTTGCCACACAAATCTAATAATTTCAGTTACACAAACAAGAAAATTATAAAAATGCTGTTTTTTTATTCAATTGTTCCCAAACACAAAAATAGTCAATTTCTCTTATAGCTTATCCTCCGTATTCACTTTTGTTTGAGATCGTTCGCAGGTAGGCAAAGGTCACCTTCTCGCCGTCGCGCTCCAATCGGCGGAGCCAATCTTCCAACAGGTCTGCCGTATCGGGGTGCATCTTTGCGCGCGCATTTCCTCGCAGAAAATAGGCAAGCGGATGGGCGTCGGTGTACGCTTTTCCTTGGTAGATCTTGCTCGCCGCCACTCGGTCACAGAACATTTCCTTAACGTAGCGTGTGGGCATTCGCACCGACTCGTACATCTTGGTCTTGGGATTCAGGTCGTTCCAATATTCAAAATGGTGACGGTTTCTGCCCTTGTGGTGCATCCACGCCGCCGAATAGCCGAACAGCTCCCGTTCCCGTTCGTTGGGGCTTCGGGTTCCTTGGTAATATTTCGCTCCCGCCATAAACTCTGCGGGCGCGTATTTGGACAGATCATGGAACAATCCTTGAAATCCGATCCCCACCTTGAAGCAGTGGGCGATCACCCGATGGCGGTGCTTCGTGATGGTGCAAAAATGCTTGAACGGGTGCGGCATGACACAAAATCCCCCTGTGTGCGGTCAATCACGGGCGTTCCCGTGTTTAACCACTATTATATCACACTTGCAAAGGGTTGTCAATCACTTCCCTGTTGGATTTTGTTCTCCTAATAAAAAAACAACTGAAGCCTCTTGAAAATGCAATGGAGATCTATCAAATGAGCGCGGTCATTGAAATGGAAAACGCGAATGTGAAATTGAGCGACGACGGAAAGCTCCTGCATTTTGAATGCGACGCGAAGCAAACCACCACGACGCCCGAAGGCACTGTGGTAGCAACGTTCCACGCCAATTGGACCTTCTCCGATTACGGTACTACCGTGATCACTGAAACCGCTGAATAACCCTCAATCACTCAAAAAGCGACGAATGTTTGCAATTCGCCGCTTTTTATCAAAGTTTTTGGAATTCTGAAAACCTTTTTTCAAAAAGGTTTTCAGCGGGTGTGGGCAGAACCCACGGTCTTTTATTACAACAATATACAGATCAAGCCGTTGCTTCCCTCGTTGATGATGCGCTCCAGCGTATGGGAGAGCTTTTTGCGGGATTCCTCGGGCATATGATCCAGCTTGGTGTGAAGTCCTTCGTTGATCAGCTCATAGAGAGATTTCCCGAACATATTGGACTCCCAGATGCTACGGGGATCGGACTCAAACTCTTTGAGCATATAGCGCACCAAGTCTTCGGACTGCTGTTCGGTGCCAACCATGGGGTTGATCTCGGTTTCGATGTTGGCGCGGATCATGTGTACCGACTGCGCCGCCGCGCGGAGCTTCACGCCATAGCCCCCCGATTGCTTCACGATCTGGGGTTCTTCCAGATGCAGATCTTCCACGTCGGGCATCACGATTCCGTAGCCCGTTTCGTTCACTTGCGCCAGTGCTGCCTCCACCTTGTCGTACTTCTCCTTCGTG
>JAZSMC010000084.1:0-25410 GCA_045535705.1 Eubacteriales bacterium | reverse complement strand
GAGAGGCAGTTGGCGGAATTCACGGCAGAAACCGTCTGATGGGTAACTCTCTGTTGGATATCATCGTATTCGGACGTACCGCAGGTGTCAGCGCTGCAAAGGCGGCAAAGGAAACTACGGTTGGAAAACTGACTTTGGATCATATTGCAAAGTTCGATGCAGAGCGTGATGCGGCAGGCATCCAGACTGATGCTGTATCTCCCAAGCTTCTGCCCGACTACACCCGTCGAGTCAACGGCTGACCGTAAAGGAGTGATTGCATTATGAGTTTATTTGGCGGTGTCATTTCCATCAGCAATCTTTCAACGTTGCTGTTCGTGGTATTTACGGTTCTGATGTTGGGCTATGCTCTGGGTAGGATCACCATCAAGGGGATCTCACTCGGTGACGCAGGCGTGTTCATCGTTGCGTTGATCTGCGGAGCGATCTGCTTCAAAATGAACGACTTTGGACAGCTGGTGTTCTTTGCTTCTCCTAAACCTTACGATTTTTCGTCTGGACTTTCCCTTATCGAAAGTCTTGGACTCATCCTGTTCGTGACTTCCGTGGGCTATATCGCGGGACCGAAATTCTTTGGAAATTTCAAGAGAAACTTCAAGTCCTATGTATTGCTCGGTGTTGTCATCATTCTGGCAGGCGGTCTTGCCGCCGCAGGCTGCATCGGTCTTGGTGAAGTGATCGGCTACGGTTCTTCCATTCAGGATCAGGACGGCTTCGTAGCCATGATCGTGGGACTCTTGTCAGGCTCTCTCACTTCCACTCCCGCGTTTTCTGCTGCAAAGGCAACCGTAGCTTCTCAGTACACCTCTTTGGTGTCGGTGGGACACGGAATCGCTTATATCTTCGGCGTGGTTGGCGTAGTGCTGTTCGTTCAGCTCATTCCCAAGCTCACCAAGGCAGATATGGATGCGGAGCGCGCGAAGTTGGTTGTGAAGTCGGATGAAAGCAAAAAGTCCGCGGTTGGCAAGCTGTTTGAGATCGACCACATGGGCATCGCGGGATTCGCCTTGGCGGCTCTCCTGGGCACTCTGATCGGTCAGATCAAGATCCCGCTGTCTTCTGCGGGACTCAACGGTACTTGCTTCTCGCTGACCACAACGGGCGGATGCTTGTTGACAAGTCTTGTGCTGGGACATTTCGGACGGATCGGTCGTGTGAGCGTAATGCCCGCATCCGGTACGCTGAAGCTGTTCAGAGAGCTTGGCTTGGTGCTGTTCTTGGTTGGCGCGGGTATCCCCGGCGGCGCGGAGTTCGTTGAGAATTTTGATCCCATGTATTTCGTGTACGGCGTTATCATGACCATTATTCCCATGATTATCGGCTTCTTCTTCGCGAAGTACGTTCTCAAATTGAGCCTGCTCAACAACTTGGGCTCTATCACGGGCGGCATGACGTCCACACCCGCATTGGGAACCTTGATCGGTGTTTCCAAAACCGAGGACGTGGCGGCGGCATACGCGGCGACCTATCCCATTGCGTTGATCGCGGTGGTGCTGGTGTCCCAGTTCTTGATCATCCTATTCTGAATAAAAGTAACGGCTACTCACCAATCGTGGGTAGCCGTTTTCCTTTCAACGGAAAAATTAAGATCTCTATTTGGAAATGGTATCGAGGATCATCCGCTCCAACTCCGCCGCAGGCGGGGGAAGCGAATGCTTTTTTCGCTTTACCAAACAGATCTCACGAGGGGGGAACTTGGTTTCCAAAGGGATTCTGTGGCATCCCGTTGGGGTGTCTGACAAAAATTCTTCGGGTACGAATCCGATTCCCAGATTGTGTTGTACCAAGGGTAAGATCTGATCGGCGGTGGCAGCTTCAATATCCGCGTGATAGGGAATCTGCGCTTGCAGGAATTGTTGAGAATAGAATTCGTAGGTAGCGGTGTGGGCGCCCAGAGAAATAATGGGATAATCCGCCAATCGACGCAAGGGAATCGGATCTCCGCTTGCCAAGTTCCCAAACGCATCTCCGCCCACTGCAACCTCGGAAAATGCTTTCAGATCCCGTTGTGATAATTCAGCGGAACGTTCGATGGGGGTTGTGACCACCGCTAGGTCGATCAATCCCCCCTTCAGCATGGAAAGCGCTTGAGGAGAGGATAGGTTCAATATTTTGATGCGAACGCCTGGATGACGGGCGGAAAAACGATTGAGAATGGGGAGAAGGAAGCAACGTAAAGCAATTTCGGATGCGCCAACCGAAACCATACCCCGTTGCAGACTTTGATTGCTTGAGATCTCGGATTCAGCCGCTTGGATGTGTTCCACAGCCGCCGAAACGTGGAGAAACAGCCGCTCTCCCGCATCGGTCATCGTCACGCCTTTGTTGGAGCGCTCAAACAGCGTACAGCCAAGCTCCTGCTCTAAATTTTTCATGGCACGTGTTAAATTAGGCTGATTGTTCAATAGAATATCCGCCGCTCGCGTGAAGCTGCCGCACTTGGCGACATAGTAAAAGAGCTTATAGTAATCGTAACTGATAAACATTGTTTTTCTCCATATCAAAAAGACATAATAAAAATGCGCAATATACATTTTACACATAGCGATAAATGTATTATAATATATTAGACGCAAAAAGTCAATAGTAAATTTGAAAAAGGAGAAAAAACACATGGATCAAATGGCAAATTTATTAGAGGCGCTCACAATTTTCTGCTTTGGGCTTTCGTGGCCGATCTCTATCCGAAAATCGTGGACGTCTGGCACCGCAAAAGGGAAGAGCCTTTTCTTTGAGGTGTTTTTGCTGATCGGTTACGGTTTCGGAATTTTTAGAAAACTCATTCAGGTGACCTCGTTGGGTGCTACGGGGCTGTTATTCTTCATCAGCTTTTTCTTCTACGTGCTGAATTTCATTGAGATCTCGGTTGACGTAGCACTTTATTTCAGGAATAAAAGGCTGGATGAGAAGGCAGAGAGCGAATTGAAAAATACCCAAAACGCTTGACAAAGGATATGGAACGTGTTATACTGTAAAGCAAGAAATGCCATAGGAGTTTGAATCATGAACATCAGACGAGCGCGGGAATGTGACATTCCGCAGGTTGCAAGCCTGCTTTACCAGGTACACGATATTCACGCCAAAGGACGTCCGGACCTGTTTATAACGGGCGAGCGAAAATATACCGATGATGAATTAAGGGAGATCTGTCACGATGAGGAGAACCGCCCCGTTTTCGTGGGAGAGGAAGACGGAAAGATCTTGGGGTACGCCTTCTGTTTGTTTGAGGAGATCCCCGAGAGCCATTCCAGACGTGGGGGGAAAAGCCTTTATATCGACGATCTCTGCGTGGATGAATCTGCCAGAGGATCCCACGTTGGTACCGCCCTCTACGAGTATGTTTTGGAGTTTGCGAAAGCGCAGGGCTGTGATCGGATCACCTTAAACGTTTGGGAGCTGAATCAGGGTGCAAAACGGTTTTATGAGAAAAAAGGACTCCTGCCGTTGAAAACCACAATGGAAAAAATTCTTTGAATCTTTTGAATAAACTGTTAAAAACCGAGAAGAAAGAGCAAGTTGCTGTTGACAACCTGCTCTTTTTTTGATATAATAATATGTATGGCGAATTGATTTTCGGCAGTGTTGAAGCAAAGAGGTGATTCTATGAGTCATGATCTGTTAAAAACCATTGAGGAAGGGCTTCCCGCCTTTTCCAAAGGACAAAAGAGGATCGCGGAATACATTCTGGAAAATTACGATAAGGCAGCGTATCTCACTGCCTCGCGTTTGAGCGTGATCGTTGGTGTTTCGGAATCCACCGTGGTTCGGTTTGCGATTGAACTGGGATTTGAGGGCTATCCCGAATTTCAGGCATCTTTGAAGGCTTTGATCCGCACGCGCTTGACCTCTTTCCAGCGGATGGAAGTCACCAATCAGATCATTGGGGAAGGGGACGTTCTGGAAAAGATCCTGACGTCGGATGCAGACCGTATCCGCCGCACCTTGGAGAATATTGATCGAAATTCTTTTGAATTGGCGGTGGAAAAGATCATCAATGCCAATTGCATTTATATTTTAGGCGTGCGTTCTTCCTCATCCCTGGCTGGATTTCTGAACCATAGCTTCCGCATGGTTTTTGATAATGTGAAGTTTTTGCAGACCACGTCGGGCAGTGAGATGTTTGAGCAGTTGATGCCCATCAAGCAGAGCGACGTGCTGATCGCTATCAGCTTTCCCAGATACTCCAAACGCGTCATCAACGCCGTGGAGTTTGCCAGAGAAAAGGATGCGGACGTGGTAGCCATCACCGACAGCGTCAATTCTCCCATCGTGCCACACGCCAGCCAGCTTTTGATTGCCCAGAGCGACACCAATTCCTTCGTGGATTCTTTGGTGGCACCTTTGAGTGTGATCAACGCGCTGATCGTGGCGGTTGCGCGAAAAAAGAGCACGGAGATTACAGACCGACTCCACGAGCTGGAAAAGATCTGGGATCAATACGATGTTTACGATAAAAAGAACTCCTGATACCGTTTTGGTAGCGGTGATCGGGGGCGGCGCCGCAGGCATGATGGCGGCGATCTCGGCGGCAGAACACGGAGCCGACGTGGTGTTGT
Organism: Eubacteriales bacterium; assembly: GCA_045535705.1. Classification (GTDB taxonomy): domain Bacteria; phylum Bacillota; class Clostridia; order Oscillospirales; family CAG-272; genus UMGS1865. The sequence continues at coordinate 20,854 of JAZSMC010000084.1, read as the reverse complement.
TTGAAAAAAACGACCGATGCGGTAAAAAACTGCGGATCACGGGAAAAGGGCGCTGCAATCTGACCAACGATTGCGATCAGAGAGAGTTTCTTGGAAACGTCCCCACCAATCCAAGGTTTCTGTACGCTGCGTTGGCGGGTTTCTCCACCGAGAACACCAAGACCTTTTTTGAGAGCTTAGGCGTGCCCTTAAAGACCGAAAGAGGGAAGCGGGTGTTTCCCGTGTCGGATAAGGCGCAGGACGTGGTGTACGCCTTGGAAAAGCATTGCCGTGATTGCGGCGTGCAGATCGTCCATGAAAAGGTGAGGTCGATCCTGATTCGGGACGGCGTTGCAGTAGGCGTGGAAACGTCCTCGCAAAGGGTAGATGCCGACGCCGTGATCGTTTGTACGGGGGGATTGTCCTATCCCACCACAGGCTCGGACGGTGACGGTTATCGCTTTGCGCGTTTGGCAGGACACAAAGTTACCCCATTGCAACCCTCGCTGATCCCACTGGTGGCAAACGGTGGGCTGTGCGCTTCCATGCAGGGGCTTTCATTGAAAAACGTGGCGCTTCGTATGGTAGACCGCCAAACGGGGAAGTCTGTATATGAGGATTTCGGAGAAATGCTGTTCACCCATTACGGGCTTTCGGGACCGATGGTGCTGTCCGCCTCGGCGCATTTGAAAGACGTTGCGTCGGGACGTTACGAGGCACAGATTGACCTTAAACCCGCTTTGGATGAGAAAAAATTGGATGCCAGATTGCTGTCGGACTTTTCCAAGTATCAAAACAAGGATTTTGCCAATTCACTGGAAGATCTGCTTCCGCAGAAAATGATCGAGCCGTTTATTGCGCTTTGTGAGGTGGATCCGAGAAAAAAGGTCAACTCCATCACCCGTGAGGAACGGGAACGGATCGTGAAGACCATGAAACGTCTTTGCGTAGAGATCCGAGGTGTTCGTCCCATTTCCGAGGCGATCATTACCAGAGGCGGAGTGGACGTGAAGGAGATTTCTCCCAAAACTATGGAGTCCAAATTGGTTTCGGGACTGTATTTTGCGGGCGAGGTGCTGGATCTGGACGCTTACACGGGCGGATTTAATTTGCAGATCGCGTTCTCCACGGCATACGCCGCAGGCGAAGCGGCTGCTTACCGAAGTCTTGAATCTTGAAACAAAAATATAAGGAGGCTGAATGATGAAGCTTCAAATTGCCATTGACGGCCCCAGCGGTGCGGGAAAATCCACCGTAGCCAAGGCTTTGGCTGCCAAAATGGGGATCGTTTACGTGGATACGGGTGCGTTGAACCGCACCATCGGATATTACGTCCGTTCCAAGAACGCGGATCCCAAGGATCCCGAAAAGGTTGCGGAGCTGTTGCCCGAAATTCAATTGAAATTGGGCTATGAGAACGGTACACAACAGGTTTATCTCAACGGAGAGGCTATGGGTGATCGGATCCGCACGCCCGAAATTTCCATGTATGCGTCGGCGGTGTCCGCCATTCCCACGGTTCGCGCGTTCTTGCTGGACACCCAACGCTCCATCGCGGAAGAAAATAGCGTAGTGATGGACGGACGGGACATCGGAACGGTGATCCTGCCAAACGCAAACGTGAAGATCTTTTTAACCGCCAGCAACGAGTGCCGCGCTATGCGCCGCTACGAGGAGCTGAAGGCGAAGGGGATCCAAACCGATTACGAGTCGGTGTTGGCGGATATGATCCAACGGGATGAAAATGACAGAAACCGTGAGGTAGCCCCCGCCGTTGCGGCAGAGGACGCGGTCACGGTGGATAATTCGGGTATGACTCCCGACCAGTGTTCCGATGCGATCATGAAATTGATCGAGGAAAAACTGAAAAAATAAAGGATCGAACGGAGGAACCGCTATGAAGGTTACGGTTGCGAAAAACGCAGGCTTTTGCTTTGGAGTCAAACGGGCGACCGACCGCTTGGAGGACGCGCTTCGATCCGCGCAAAAGGGAGAAACTGTTTACACGTTGGGACATCTGATCCACAACGAAACCTACAACGAATCCCTGCGACGCCGAGGCGTGCAGGTTGCAACCGAGGATAACATGGCGCAGATCGCCAAGGAAGCCACGGCGGAGCATCCCGCCACGCTGCTGGTGCGCGCCCACGGATGCTCCAAGCAGATCCAGGAGATGCTGGATTCTTACGCGGCAAGCAATCCCCATTTTCATTGGATCGATTGCACTTGCCCTTATGTGAAAAAGATCCATAAGATCGCGCAGGAAAACAGTGCGCAAGATCGTGTTTTCATTCTCATCGGCGCGGAGACCCACCCCGAGGTGGTTGGAATTATGAGTTATTTCGACGGCGAAAAATACGTTTTTGCGGACGCAGATGCGTTGGATCGAGCCATTGATACATTGGGCGCCGTCAAAATAAACAAAAAAACGCCCGTTATGGCGGCTCAAACGACGCTGAATTTGGGCAATTGGAACCAAAGTCAAAAAAATCTCAAAAACCACTGTACAAATTGCGTAATATTTGATACAATATGTAGTGTGACTGAATTAAGACAGAGTGAAGCAGAGGCTCTGTCCAGAACCTGTGATCGCATCGTGGTGATCGGTGGGCGAGAAAGCTCCAACACGGCAAAGCTCTATGAGATCTGCCGAGGAAACTGCCCCGAAACCGTTTGGATCGCAAACTCTGCGGAGCTGAACAGCGCATGGCTGGAAGGAGCTCATCACGTTGGAATTGTTGCGGGGGCATCCACCCCTCGCAATGAAATAGAGGAGGTATATAAAACCATGATCGAAAATGAAAATTTCGAAGAACTGTTGGAAGAAAAATGCTTAACTTTAAATACAGGAGACGTTGTTACCGGAACCGTTACGCAGGTATCTGATGCTGAACTGCAGCTTGACCTCGGCACAAGTGTGACCGGGTACATCAAGGCAGAACAGATTTCTGACGATCCTGCATTCAAGTTGGCGGAAAATTTCAAGAAGGGTGACGAGGTAGAGGCGTTCGTGATTCGCGTCAGCGACATTGAGGGTGTTGCAGAGCTTTCTAAAAAGAGAGTGGATGCCGATAAGAATTGGCAGAACATCGTTGCCGCTTGCGAGGAAAAGGTAGTATTGGAGGGTAAGGTTTCCGAGGCTGTCAGAGGCGGCGTTGTGATCTTCACCAACTCCAACCGCGTATTTATCCCCGCATCCCAAACCGGTGTACCCAAGGACGGAGATCTTTCCGAGCTGGTAGGCACCACGGTTTCCTTCAAAATCATTGAGGTGAAGCCCAATAAGAAGGCAATTGGCTCCATTCGCTTGGTTCAGCGCGAGGAGCGCCGTGCACAGGAGGCTGAATTCTGGGCAAACATTGAGGTAGGAAAGGTTTACACGGGCGAAGTAAAGAGCATGACCTCTTACGGCGCATTCGTTGACCTTGGTGGCGTGGACGGAATGGTTCATGTAACCGAGCTTTCCTGGAAGCACATCAAGAGCCCCGCAGAGGTAGTTTCCGTAGGCGATCAGATCACGGTGTTCGTGAAGAGCTTTGATCCCGAGAAAAAGAGAATTTCCTTGGGCTACAAGACCGAGGACGAGAATCCTTGGAACATCTTCAAGTCCAGATATGCAGTGGGTGACATTGCATCCGTGAAGATCGTAAGCCTGATGCCGTTCGGCGCGTTTGCAGAGGTGATCGACGGAGTGGACGGATTGATCCACATTTCCCAGATCGCGCTTCAGAGAATCGCCCGTCCCGCAGAGGTTCTGGAGGTCGGACAGGTGGTTGACGCTCGGATTACCGACGTTGACGACGAGAATCAGAAGATCAGCCTTTCCATCCGTTCCATTCTTGAGGAGCAGGTTGCTGAAGCCGAGGCAATGCCCGAGGATTACGCTGCAGAGGAAGTTGTTTCCGAAGAAGCTGCGGTTGAGGAACCCGTAGCCGACGAGGCTGTTGAAGCATCCGCCGACGAACAGTAATAATGAATAACGAAAAGACGGTCACTCGACAGTGACCGTCTTCTCGTTATTGATTTGAATTATGCGCGGTAAGGGTTCTGATCCGCAATCTCCCGCATTTTGGCGATCACGGAGGCTGGCTTCTTCGCGCCGAAGACCGAGGAACCTGCAACGATAATATTGGCTCCCGCAGAGGTGGCGAGTGCAATGTTTTCGGGCTTCAATCCGCCGTCCACCTGAATGTCCAGCTTGAGATTTTGGGATTGGGCGTATCTGCGGACGGTGCGAACCTTTTCCAAGGTTTCGGGGATCAGAGATTGACCGCCGAAGCCGGGAACTACGGTCATGATCAAAGCCATATCGATTTCCGAAAGGTAAGGAATCAATTTTTCAACGGGAGTTGCAGGAGAAATGGCAAGTCCGCATTTCACCTCGCGGTCACGGATCTCGCGGATCATTTTTTTCGGATCACTGCAGGCTTCCAGATGAAAGGTGACGATGTCAGCACCTGCTTTCACAAAATCGTTGAGATAGCGGATCGGCTCGTTGATCATCAGATGTACGTCAAAGATCAGCTTGCTTTTGGGGCGCAATGCAGAGATTACGGGAGCGCCGAAGCTGATGTTGGGAACGAAAGCACCGTCCATCACGTCCAGGTGCAAAAAGTTGGCACCTGCGGCAGTGATTCGTTTGACGTCGGTTTCTAAATTCGCAAAATCAGCGGCAAGAAGCGAAGGAGCAATATAGATCATGTTGTAACCTCACTTTGTTATAAAATAATGACCAAAAATATTTGACGAATTTTGTCATTTCAAGTGGTCAATTCATATCCTGTTAAGGAAGATAAGCAGGCGGTAGGCGAAAGGGACGTAAAAACCAAAGGTTGTGCCGTGATACGATTCGCCCCCCGTTTGCAAAATCATATTATGCGCGCATTAACAGACACACCGCGTGAGCGGCAATACCCAATTTTTCACCTGTGAACCCAAGCTTTTCTTCGGTGGTGGCCTTCACGCTGATCCGATCCACGTCGGTGTCCAGTGCTTTTGCCAGATTTTCACGCATGGCTTGAATGTGAGGCGCCAATTTTGGGGCTTGCGCCAGAATCGTGGCGTCCACGTTGCCGATCTCCCATCCGTGAGAGCGGATCAGCGCGCCAACGGCTTTTGCCAGCTTCAAGCTGTCAGCACCCTTGTAGGCAGGATCGTTATCCGGAAAGTGTTTCCCGATATCTCCCAAAGCCAAGGCGCCCAGTAAGGCGTCCATCACGGCGTGCGTCAGCACGTCAGCGTCGGAGTGTCCCAAGAGTCCCGTTTCGTGCGGGATGTTGACACCCCCAAGGATCAGATCTCTTTCGGGGACAAGACGGTGAACGTCGTAGCCGTGCCCCATGCGAAATGGAAGGGAAGTCATTTGGTTCCCTCCTGTTGCTTACGCATTTTCAGAATCGCGGTGGCGATTGCAATGTCTTCGGGGGTGGTGATCTTCATGTTTTGCTTGCTACACTCCACCAGCTGTACGCGGCACCCCATGCGCTCCACGATCTCGTTGTCGTCCGTCACCGCGGAATAACCGGATTCCTTCAGCTTTTTCAAAGCGGCGGTGTAGAGTGCCACGTGAAAGACCTGCGGCGTTTGGGCTTCCCAGAGATTTCTGCGGTCAACCGTTTCGATGACCGCGCCTCTGGGGGTGGCGCGTTTGACCGTTCCAACCACTCGCTGTGCGGCAGACGCAGCACGGTGACGGTACGCAGTGGTGCAGACGTCCGCGATCTCGTCGGGGGTGATCAGACAGCGGGCGCCGTCAGCGATTGCAACGTAGCGAATGTCGTCGCTGATCTTGGAAAAAGCCCGTTCGGCGGATTCCCGACGGTCTTTTCCGCCCGCAACCACTTGGCGAAGCTTGGATATCCCGTATTTTTCACGGATCCGCGCGATCTCGTCAAAGTCTTCCATACGGGAAGCCACCACGATCTCGCTGATGCGAGGAGATCTCTGATACGCCATCAGCGTCAGCGCCAGAACGGGAACCCCGTCCACTTCCATGAATTGCTTGGAGATCTCTCCTCCCATACGGGTGGAATTTCCCGCGGCCAAAATCAGCGCGGCAGTCTTGTATTGCGTTTTATATAGAAAGGGAGTTCTGAAAAGTGGCATTTTTTCCACTCCTTTTTTTAAAATTAAAGCTCGTCCTGCTCGATTGCGGTGATCATATCCACACGGCGCAGGTGTTTTCCACCCTCAAATTCGGTGTCGATGAAATTATCCACCAAGTCGATGGCGAGTCCCATGCCCACCACGCGTTCCCCAAAGCACAGGACGTTTGCGTCGTTGTGCGCTCTGGTCAAACGGGCGCTGAAGGTATCCGAACAGGCGGCGGCGCGGATGCCGCGGTGCTTGTTAGCCGCCATGGACATGCCAATTCCCGTTCCGCAGATCAAAATTCCAAGCTCGGTGACGCCGTCTTGAATGTTTTTGCAAAGGGCGTGGGCAATGGCAGGGTAGTCACAACTGTCGGCGGAGTGCGTACCCACGTCGATCACTTCGATCCCTCTTTCCTCAAGATGAGCGATGATCTTTCCTTTCAGCGCGTAGCCTGCGTGGTCGCAGCCAATGGTGATCTTAGTTTGCTTCATTGTTCATATCCTCTTTTTTCATAGATTCTTTTTCCAAACGCTCCCGTTCCGCTTGGCAGGGGCGCAGATAGATGGGGCTGATCTTGCCGTCGGACGAATACGCGCCCGCTTGATAGGCAAGCCACGCGGCTTTTGCCACCGAGGCGGCACTTTGATAGCGCAACCGTTGCGGGGTGTTACCAACGGGATGAGATAGATTTTGCAAGGTAATGTCATAGCCGTCGCCAACCAGGTAGACGGGCTCGTTGTAATCGTCTAAGAGCTTGTCCAGTTCCGCAATGGAAATGGCGGAATCGGGCATCAGACGCTCCAAATTTCCGTCCTTTTCGCGGAACAAAGCGGTGTAGACCTGTTTTCTCCGAGCATTCATCACGGGGCAGATCAAGCCGTTGGGTACGGAAAGATTATATGCCATGGCTTCCAGCGTTGAAACACCCACGCACGGTTTTTCGGAAGCAAAGGCAAGACCTTTCAGGGTTGCCACGCCGATGCGGATCCCCGTAAAGGAGCCCGGACCAACCGAGCAGGCAAACAAGTCCACGTCGGATACCGAAAGCTTCAGAAACTTCAGCAGGGACTCCACCATGGGGAGCAAGGTTTCACTGTGGGTGTTGCCGTTGTTGATCGTATATTCTCCAAGCAAGCGCTCTCCGTCGCACACCGCTACCGAGGCGGTCAAGGCAGAGCTTTCAAGGGCAAGGATGATCATGTCAGAATTCTCCAATTCGTTCCGTCGTAACGCGCCGACTGTCGGGCAGATCAGGATTGTCCTTTTCGATGGTCACGCGGATGTAGTGATCGGGCAGGGAGTCCGGAATATTCTCGCTCCATTCCACCAGGCAGATGCCGGGGCGGTCAAGATAGTCGTAGAATCCGATGGATACCAGATCGTCCTCGTCGGTGATGCGGTACATATCAAAATGAAACACCGACATCGGATCTCCGCGGTATTCGTTGACCAAAGCGAAGGTAGGAGAGCGAACGCCTGCGCGGGGCGCGATCACAGAGGTAAATCCTCGCACGAAGGCGGTCTTTCCAACGCCCAGATCTCCGTAAAGCGCCACGAAACGAGGCAGATCTTCGTCTTGAACGATCTCTTTTGCCAGTTTGGCGCCCAGTGCTTCGGTTTCTTCTGCACTGAAGGTGTTGGTTGAATCCATCTGTTTTATCACGTTGCTCACCTCTGCTTCTATTCCTTATTATAGTATAACACAGTTTACAGAATTTGTAAAGCATAAAAATGATATTTGCGGAGAACTTTTGAAAAAATTCTCCGCAAATATCTTTTATTGTTTCTTTTTGTGATATTCGGGCAAGGGCGTGCGCTTGCCGTCGGGATCCTGGATCACCGTGTTTTCCAGGGTGGAGCGGAATTGCGCCCGAAATTCCGCAATATATTCATCCCGAAGCGCCTTTTGTTCGGCAGCTTCTTCATCGGTGAGCGCTCTTTCTTTGGAGAGCTTGGCAAGCTCGTTGATCCGTTGGATCTTTTCTTTGTTCATAGGAATCTCCTTTTCGGAATAGTAGATAGCACTGTAAAAGAAAGGGCAGACACCGCCGATGACGTGTCTGCCATACTCTCTATTTGCACAATCAGCGATCAAGCCTTTTTCATGGTGCGCAGGCAACGGGAGCAAACGTTGATGGATTTGCTGCCTTCCAATCTGATTTTGCGAATGTTGGGCTTCCAAGTTCTATTGGTTTTACGATGGGAGTGAGAAACGTTCTGACCGAACACCACGCCCTTGCCGCAGATACAGCACTTTGCCATTTTTGACACCTCCTACATAAAACGCTTCACCGTAACGGAATCCCTTACGGGGCAGAAATTACTGTACAACGCTAGATATTATACCATATCTTTTATAAAAAAGCAAGAGTTTTTTTGAATTTTCTTCTTTTTTTTAAGAAAAACTTTCATTTTTCTCGTTTTTCTTTGCAAAAGAAGCGAAAAGCGTCTTTGAAATCCCGGTTGAGAAGCAGTGATCGACGAAGTCCTGGGGCAGATCGTCGTTGTTGCCCAATTGCAAAACCGTTCCGCCTGCCGCCCGAAGCACCCGACGTGCAAAGACGGTCTGCTTTCCCATGGGGATGGATACGTTGCCGCACAGGAACATCACTTGCGCGGACAGCATCGCTCTGGCGAGCTGACTTTCGGTGGTGGTTTCATCGAGCCTTGTACACTGCGCGCCCGCGCCTCTGACCAACTGCTCAAAGGCAGCGGCTCCGAGATCGTTTTGCTTGGAGAGGATCAATACCTCGTATTCTTCTCCACGATTCAGAACGTCTTCAAAATTCGGCAGTGAAAACGTCAGGTCTTCCGACGTGGAAGAAACGCGGTCTTTCACGTACCCAACGCAGGGATAGGGCAACAGCGCAGAGGATTCAAAGAGGATCGCCAGGGGGAGCGCTTCGCCCACCAAAGCGTTGTGATCGGTCAAGTGGAAGGTCAGCGTATCCGTTTCCATTTCTACCATGGCGTCAGTGAGTCGTTGATTTGCCAGGATCCGAACGCTATGAAGATCTCCTTGTCTGCAAAATTCGGCAAGCTCCCGAAGCAGTGCGCGGAGCGCGTGAAAATCGGGGAGTCCGTTTGCATCAAAAATCGGGGAGATACAATAGAGTCTGGTTCCACGCTTTGCGAATTGAGAAGGAAGCGTGGGGGACGGCGTGACGGAAAATACATTCAGTATGGGATGATTTGCGTCAACGTCCTCGGTCAGCTCGGTCAAATTCGCAGGGATCCCCAGTTCGCATTGTAAGCGGTAAATTCCCAGAATGGCGGCAACCGTTTCTCCGATGCGGTTGTGATCCTGAGTAGGGTAGCGTAGCGACACTGCCAAACGGCTCTCGGAATAGGGGCATCCCGACACCGCGGTGGAGAGGACTGCCGTCAGTGTGGCTTGAAGCGCCCAATGAAAGGGATTGGAGAAAAGCTCCGCGCATACCGCTGAGCAACCCACCCCTTGTTTCACAGTGAACCGTTGGGGCTTTCGCCCATCTTTCAGATAGGGACAGCTTTCCAAGTCCACGATGGAATTTTGAATCTTGTTACATGGCTCGTTGTTTTCATCTGGCAGCTTTGCTGCGGCATAGGATCTAGCGGTGACCGCTCGCAAAAGCGAGGTTTCAAAGAAGATGGATTCCTCTTGAGAATAGAGCAGTCCCGTGCGCGGCTCGTCGAGCACCGCGGCGAAGACCATGGGACGAAATCCATATTCACGGGCGATCCTCGCAACCGACGGCGCATCCTCTTTTTTGATCGCCAAAACACGGTACTCGGAAAATTTTCCAACCAATTGGACGGGGGTGGAAGAACAACCGTCGGGGGCGACAGTGCGCAGATCGTAGAGGATCCCGTCACATAAGGGAAGCAAGGTGGGAAAAAGTCCGCCGTTCGAAACTTGAAAACTCCGTTTGGTTACCGAGCGGATCCCATCCGCCGCGAGGAAGGTGCCGATGGAATCGAGATATTTCCACATGGGCATTTTGCCGCGGTGGATCAGCATAAACACGTCACCCTCGGAAAGGACGGAGCTTTTGGTTGGGGGATTCAGCGCCAAAAATACGTCGGAGCCGCGCGCTCCCGCCGCGTATTCGTCCAATTCTTCCATAGCGTGAAAAACGGGCGAAGCATTGTTTAACTTTCGATCTTTTCCGCTGCGTTCCAGGTACGCGGATGCAAGATCCAAGGCTTCTTTCAAGGAGATAGGATGGTCGGCATCGGGATTCAGTTCCCGACGTTTATTCATCATATCGGCGTAGGTATCCGCAACGAAGGCATGATTGGTGTAAAGCTCGGAGAGCATGATCCCGTCCGCTTGAGGCGCAAGCGTTGCCACAGAGTCCAAAAAGCGAAGCTCTTCCAAAGTGGGATCGCGCTTGAGCGTGCGGTAGTGATCCTGACAGATTTTTAACTGCTCTTGGGTTGCGGAGATCTTCAGATCCTCTTTCATCTGTTTCAATTGGGTGTCATTGTAGTCGCAGAAGCGGCGAACCGAGCCGCCTCGCGGTTTGGTTTGATTCATGTTGATTTCCTTTCTCAATGATTAAGCGGTGATGTTTTATCGTTCCGCAATTCTCCCACGCACCCAGATCCGCGGATCCCCGTGATCCGCACCTCGCAAACACGGGCGTGAAGCGGTTCTTTGGATGGGCAAGCAACTTCTATAAAGTTGGGAGTGTGTCCGACGGCAAATCCGTCGGCATAGGTTTCAAACAGCACCGAAACGGTCTTGCCGACCTGCTCTTGCAGAATTTGATGGTGGATCTTTTCTTGCAACGCGGTGATCCTGCCAACACGCTCCCGTTTGATCTCCTCGGGGATCTGATCGGGCATGGCGTCTGCAACCGTTCCGCTGCGACGGGAGTAGGGGAAGGCGTGGATCATCAGAAATTTCGCTTTCTGAATGAATTCCAGGGTTTCCGCAAATTCTTCTTCACTCTCTCCGGGGAAGCCCGCGATCATGTCCGTAGTGAATTGTACGTCGGGCAGAGCCTTCCGCAGGCGTTCCATGGCTTCCAGCGCCATGCGGGTGTTGTATTTTCGTTTCATCCGAGCCAGGACGCTGTCCGATCCACTTTGCATGGAAAGATGAAAGTGAGGCGCCACAGACGGTAGCTTGGCGATCCGATCCACGAAGGGCTGCTTGATGCAGGACGGATCCAGAGAGCCAAGACGCACCCGCCCGATGTTTGGAATGTCATCCATTCGGCACAACAATTCCCCCAGATCGCAGTCCGAGAGATCTTTTCCGTAGGATGCGGTTTCGATTCCTGTCAGCACGATCTCGCGGCAACCGCCGCGCACCAGCTCACTGACTTCGCCAACGGCGTCCTCGGGGCGCTTGGAACGAACCTTTCCGCGCGCCGACGGAATGATGCAGTAGGCGCAATGATTTTCGCATCCGTCCTGAATTTTGACGTATGCGCGAGTCCGATCAAACCGCTTGATGCACATCGGCTCAAAGCCCAGGGCGTCGGGGGCTGTTCTCACGATTTGCGGGACGGCTTGTTTTCTTTCATTGGCAAACAGCTTTTCTGCCGCATCCACCACCGAGAGCTTTTCGGCGTTTCCGCAAACGAAATCCACGCCGTTGATCGCCGCCAGTTGATCGGGATCGGTCTGTCCAAGACAGCCCGTTACCAATATGTAGGCGTCAGGGTTCCGATGAATGGCGCGGCGAACGGTCTGCCGAACCTTGCGGTCGGATTCTGCCGTTACGGTGCAGGAGTTGATCACGTAAGCGTCGCACCGTTCCGTGGGGGAGCAGACGCGGTAGCCCCTTTCCCGAAAAACTTCCGCAATGGCTTCGGATTCGTATTGATTGACCTTGCATCCAAGAGTGAAAATTCCAACGGTACGGGCTTTGATCGACATATGCGCTCCTTTCGTCATTTATTATCCTTTATATTTTATCACGGAATGAGCGGAAAGTAAAGAAATTTTGCAAAAAAAGAATGTAAATTCTAAATAACTCTTGAAAAAAAGGCAAAATAGAGGTATAATGAAGGAAAGAACGAAAAGAAGGACGAATATGCAGAGCTTTCAGATCAAACGGAACGACGCGGGACAACGGTTGGACAAGTTCCTCACCAAAGCAGTGAAGGGACTCCCCATGTCGTTGATGTATAAATACATCCGCACCAAAAAAATCAAGGTCAACCGAGCCAGGACCCAACCCAATTACGTTCTGTGCGAGGGGGACGAGGTGCTTTTGTTCATTCGGGAAGAATTTTTCGAATCTCCCGAGAAGGATCAAGGCGCACTGTTTCGGATCCAGCCCAAGCTGGAGATCGTTTACGAGGACGAAAATATCATGCTGCTGAACAAGCGCCCTGGGGTTCTTGTTCATGAGGACACAGCGGCGGCTGAAAATACTCTGATCATGCACGTTCAGGCGTATCTGGCGCAGAAGGGGGAGTACGTTCCCAACGAGGAGCAGTCCTTTGCGCCCGCTCTTTGCAACCGCATTGACCGCAACACGGGGGGCATCGTGATCGCCGCCAAAAACGCGGAAGCCTTGCGGGAGATGAACGAGAAGATCCGAAACGATGAGCTGAAGAAGTGTTACCTCTGCGCGGTTCACGGCAGAATGAAAAAACGTCGGGAAACCCTGCGCGGTTGGCTCCGTAAGGACAGCGCCACGAATACGGTGGACGTATCCGACCGTCAAAGAGCGGGATACAAGGAGATCATCACCAAATACCGCGTGTTGCGGGAGCGTGGGGACGTTTCCTTGCTGGAAGTGGAGCTGGTGACGGGGCGAACGCATCAGATCCGCGCTCATCTGTCCCATATCGGGCATCCTCTGTTGGGGGACGGAAAATACGGCGTGAACCGTGAAGACCGCGCCAAGGGATATAAATTCCAGGCGTTGTATGCCTATCAATTGGGCTTCCGATTCAAAAACAAGGACGGAATCTTGGGATATTTAGACGGAAAGACCTTTCAACTTGACACCTCTGAAATATGGTTTTTGAGAGATTTCGGATATCAAGAGGGAGATCGTATTTGATGGATTGGTTCAAGAAAAAACCGCAGGTCCTCTGGCTTTGCTTTTACGGAAGCGCGGCGCTCACGGGGCTGACATTGGTGTTCCCAAAGCTGGGCTTTTTGGAGTGGTTCTCCATGATCCCCATGCTGGCGGTGGTGTTTTCCGAGTTTGAAAAAACAGATATGACCGCAAAGAGATGCTATTGGCACGGCTTTGGGGCTGTCTACGCCTATTATTTTGTGGTCTACCATTGGTTCGTTTATTTGTATCCGATGGATTTCGTAGGCTTGAGCAAGGGGGCCTCGATCGCTGTGGTATTGGCAGGATGGCTTGGGCTGTCACTGTTGCAGGCATTGCCGGGTGGGTTGATCTTTTTCGCGTTCCGAAAGCTCTGCGGAACCGATCTGCTCAAGCGGCATCCCATTCTGAAGCCCGTTTTGTTTGCCGCTCTGTGGGTGATCTTTGAATGGACGTCCACCCTCACCTGGATGGGCGTTCCGTGGGGACGGCTGTATATGGGGCAGGGCGAGTATCTGTCCGTGATGCAGAGTTCTTCGGTGTTCGGTGCCTATTTCGTCAGCTTTTTGTTGCTGATGGTGAACGGACTGTTGGCTTATGCTTTGCTATGCCCACCGAAAAAGATCTTTTGCGTCGCGCTTTCGGCGGGATTGTTGCTTGGAAATCTCACCTTTGGCTGGATCCGTATGACAACGGATTTTTCGTCACAGACTTCCGTGAAGGTGGCGGTGATCCAAGGGAATATCGATTCCCATGAAAAATGGCAGCTTTCCACCACGTTCAGTATGATGGAGATTTACGATGATCTGACCGCTCAAGCGGCGGCAGAGGGGGCGGAGTTGGTGGTATGGCCCGAGACTGCCATTACGGTTGCGTTGAACCGTAGCAGAACCATGAAGACGTACGTTTCCGATTTGGCGAAGGAACACGGGATCACGCTTTTGGTCGGCGCACTGTACGAGGATGAAACGGGCGAATTCAATTCGCTGTTCCAGGTCACACCCGACGGCGAGATCTTGGAGAAACGTTACGATAAGCGCCATTTGGTGCCGTTCGGCGAGTACGTCCCCATGCGAGGCTTGATCTCCGTCCTGATCCCACCCTTGGCAGAGGTTTCCGCATTGGATAGCGAGTTGACCGCGGGGACCGAATCCGCCTTGTTTGAAACGCCTTGGGGAAAGATCGGTTCCATGATCTGCTTTGATTCCATTTACGAAATGTTGGGCTTGCGGAGCGTTCGTGACGGCGCGGAATTGATGGTGATCGCCAGCAACGACTCCTGGTTCTCGGACTCCGCCGCAGTGTATCAGCACCAGGTGCAGGCGCAGTACAGAGCCATTGAGGAGGGTAGATATATGGTGAGAGCCGCCAACACGGGGATCTCCACCATTCTTTCTCCAAAAGGAGAAATTCTCCGTTGGTTGGATCCTTTGACCGAGGGCTATGCCGTGGAAGAAGTGTATTTTCTCAACGGAAGAACGGTTTACAGCGTCATCGGAAATTCGTTTGTATACCTTTGCATCGCCTTTTGCTTGGCAGTTCCCGCGGCAGAGATCGTGAGAAAAAGCAGAAAACATTCTTCGGAGATCTCACCGAAAGAGGATGGAACCGAGAAATAAACGGCGGCAAGAGAACCGTCGAAAGGAGTAGATATGAAGATCAGAGAATCCGAGGAAATGTATCTGGAAACGATCCTGCTTTTGAAAAAACGCACCAATTTCGTTCGATCGGTGGATATTGCCGAGGAGTTGGGTTATTCAAGACCCAGCGTGTCCCGCGCGGTGGGATTGCTTTCAAATAAGGAATATATCCAAATCGGGAAAAACGGGGAGATCACGTTGACCGAGGAAGGGGAACGCCGTGCCGTGGAGATCTACGAGCGGCACGAATTGATCGCGGACTTTTTGATGGAGCTGGGAGCAGACGCAGAGATGGCGGAGGACAATGCCTGCCGTATCGAGCACGTGATCACAAAAGAGCTTTTCGAGCTTTTGAAAAAACGAAAAAGTCAAAAACATGAATGAATATTTTTGTGAATATATTCTCGGAAAATGAATAAATAATCATTTCGGCCACGCGTTTTGAAATCTGAAGCGGATTTGAATTGCGTATTATTTCACAGGAAACAAAAATTCTGTTCAAAAGCGGAGCCCTTTGTATAAAGGTTTTCGTTGAAAAAGCCAAAAGTGAAAAAATATTCGGAAAGTTCTTGACAAATTACGGAGTTTTTAGTATAATAATTGCATGATTATTCATGAAATGAAGCCGAAGGCGAAAAACGCCAAGGGCGAGAATGGAGTTTGATTATGAACAAAGAACAGATCAAAAAGGTTGTTTTGGCATATTCGGGCGGATTGGATACTTCCATCATCATCCCGTGGCTGAAAGAAAATTATAATAACTGCGAGGTCATCGCCGTTTCCGGAAACGTGGGACAGGCTGACGAGCTTGAGGGCTTGGAAGAAAAAGCGATCAAGACCGGGGCGTCCAAGCTGTACGTGTTGGACCTGACCGACGATTACGTTGATAATTACATCATCCCCACCATGAAGGCAGGTGCTTTGTACGAGGAATATCTCCTTGGCACCAGCCATGCCCGTCCTTGCATCGCAAAGGCACTGGTGGATGTTGCGATCAAAGAGGGCGCGGACGCCATCTGCCATGGTTGCACGGGTAAGGGCAACGACCAGGTTCGTTTTGAGTTGACCATCAAGCGTTTTGCTCCCAATATGCCCATCATCGCTCCTTGGCGTGAGTGGGATATCAAATCCCGTGAGGAAGAGATCGACTATGCAGAGGCGCACAACATTCCTCTGAAGATCAACCGTGAGACCAACTATTCCAAGGATAAGAACCTGTGGCATCTGTCCCACGAGGGCTTGGATCTGGAGGATACGGGCAACGAGCCCCAGTACGAGAAGCCCGGATTTTTGGAAATGGGCGTTTCTCCCATCATGGCTCCCGACGCACCCACCTACGTGGAGATCGAGTTTGAAAAGGGAATTCCCGTGGCTTTGGATGGCGAGAAAATGTCCGCCAAGAATATTATTCTGAAGCTCAACGAGCTGGGCGGTAAGAACGGTATCGGTTTGCTTGATATCGTGGAGAACCGTTTGGTTGGTATGAAGTGTCGCGGCGTTTACGAAACTCCCGGTGGAGCGATCCTTTACAAGGCGCACAGCGTTTTGGAAACGGTCTGCTTGGATAAGATGACCATGCACGAGAAGCAAAGATTGTCCGTGACCTTCGCTGAATTGGTGTACAACGGTCAGTGGTTCACGCCCTTGCGCGAGGCTTTGAGTGCGTTCGTTGATAAGACGCAGGAAACTGTGACCGGTAAGGTTCGCCTGAAGCTCTACAAGGGCAATATGATCAACGCAGGCGTTTGGAGCGACTATTCGCTGTATAGCGAGGAGATCGCAACCTTCGGTGAGAGCGACTACAACCAAAAGGATGCAGAGGGCTTTATCAACCTGTTCGGACTCCCCGTAAAGGTGCAGGCAATGGTTGAGGAACAGCTCAAAAACAAGAAATAAGAAACGGTGATCCGTCAAAACGGAAGGCGCTCCTGCAAATTGCGGCAGTGCCTTCTGTTATCTGTGAAGAAAGCGCGAGGAACGTAAAATATGGAAAAAATGTGGGCGGGAAGAACCGCAGGAAAAACCGACAAAACGGCGGATGATTTCAATTCATCCATTCGGTTCGATAGCAGAATGTATCGCCAGGACATCAAGGGAAGCATGGCGCACGCTGCAATGCTTGCCAAGCAGGGGATCATTGAGGAGAAGGAAGCGGAAACTCTGATCGACGGCTTGAGCGAGATCCTGGTGGACTTGGATACGGGAAAGCTGGAGATCGATCCCAACAGCGAGGATATTCATATGTTCGTGGAGCAGGTATTGACGTCGCGGTTAGGTGACGTGGGCAAAAAGCTGCATACCGCGAGAAGCCGCAATGACCAGGTCGCGTTGGATATTCGGATGTATCTGCGGGATGAGATCAACGAGATCGAAGAAGCAGTTCGTGGCTTGATTCAGGAATTGACCGAACAAGCAAAGGCGCAAAAAGCCACCATTTTGCCGGGATACACCCATCTTCAAAGAGCCCAGCCCATTACGTTCGGACATCACCTCATGGCGTACGCCATGATGCTGATACGGGACTACGACCGCTTGACAGATTGCAAAAAGCGGATGAACCAATCGCCCATCGGCTGTTGCGCGCTGGCGGGAACCACTTACGACACGGACCGCCGTTTCGAAGCCGAGAAATTGGGCTTTGACGGCATCTGCCTCAATAGCTTGGACGGTGTTTCGGACCGTGATTTCTGCTTGGAGCTGATGAGTGCCATTTCCATCCTCATGATGCACCTTTCCCGCTTCTCCGAGGAGCTGATCCTCTGGTCCAGCTGGGAGTTCCGCTTCGTGGAGCTGTCGGATTCCTACACCACGGGATCGTCCATCATGCCTCAAAAGAAAAATCCCGACATGGCGGAGCTGATCCGCGGTAAGACGGGACGGGTTTACGGAGATCTGATGGCGCTCTTGACCACCCTCAAGGGGTTGCCGTTGGCATATAATAAGGATATGCAGGAAGATAAAGAAAGCATTTTCGATGCGGTTGACACCGTGAAGATGTGCTTGTCTGTGATGACTCCCATGATCGCTACCATGAAGGTGCGCGAGGATAGGATGCTGGCGGCGGCACAGGAAGGCTTTATCAACGCCACCGATTTGGCGGATTATTTGGTGAGAAAAGGGTTGCCGTTCCGTTCCGCTTATAAAATTTCGGGGCAGATCGTTGCGTATTGCATTGAGAATCGAAAGGTTTTGGAAAAACTCACCTTGGACGAATACCTCAAATTTGACGATCATTTCGACAATGAGGTGTACGGTGCCATTGATCTGAAAAACTGCGCGGAGCGTCGCATTAGTGAAGGCGGAACCTCGGTTTCATCGGTGGAAGCCCAGATTGAATACGTAAAGAAACAAATGAATTTGCTGTAAAAAGAGAGAATCCAATGGAATTCCGTTGGATTCTCTCTTTTGGTTATAACACGAATAATTTGACTGACTTAATCGCTAACCCGTCGGAGTCCTCTACGACCTCGCCCAAGGCGAAGAAATTTCCGTTGGCGTCGCAGATGCGGATCCGTTGGGTAAGCGGAAAATCGCATTTGAGTTTTTTCTGCTGAACGGCACATCCGCATCGGAATAACCGTTCGTAGAAATCCGATAATTTGATGCAGGGAAGGCTGCCAAACAACCGCTCGGTAGGAATCAAAAGCCCGCGTCGTTCTTCCACGCTCATGGATTCCAGTTCTGCAACCGTATGCGCGTTTTGAATAAAGAAACCGCAAGCTTCAGTCCGTTCCAAAGCGGCCATCGCGCCGCCGCATCCCAATTTTGCTCCAATATCCGCGCAGAGGGTGCGGATGTAGGTTCCCCCCGAACAAGTGACGGTCAAACGGTAGTCGGATGGACAATCCGTGGGCTCCGTTTCCAGCTCAAAGATCTCGATCTCCCGCGCTTGCCGTTCGATCACTCGTCCCTCGCGTGCAAGATCCAAAAGCTTTTTACCGTTGACTTTTAAAGCACTGTACATAGGCGGAACTTGCTGAATCTTGCCTTGGAATTGGGACAAAACTGCTTCCAATTCTGCCTGGGTAGGAATGGCATCCGAGCTTGTCAGCACTGTCCCAGTCGCGTCTTCGGTGTCGGTGGTAAGTCCCAAACGGAGCAAGGCGCGGTATTGCTTGCGGTCACCGGCAAGGTACTCCGAGGCTTTGGCGGCTCTGCCGATCAGCACTACCAAAACACCCGTTGCCATGGGATCCAGCGTTCCCGTGTGTCCGACTCGACGGGTGCCGTAAAGACGGCGAATTTTGTTCACGATATCGTGAGAGGTGGCGCCTTGGTGCTTGTTTACGATCAATACACCCGACGGTTCGGTGTCGGAAATCTTGTTTTGTTCTTTCATCAGACGATCAGATCCTCCAATGCGCGTTTCGGAACGTAATGCACGCCGTTTTCGCGGTAATATGCCACGCCGCCGTTCTGAACGTCCGCGATCTCCACCGTTTCATCGGGTTTGCCCAAGCCGATCACCAATTGAGGAGCCAGATGGTCGGGAAGTGCCAAAGCGGCTCTGATGGCGTCAGCGGAAAAACTACCGATCATGCAACCGCCGTATCCCGCTTCGGTGGCAGCCAAGAGAATGCTTTGGGCGCAGATCCCCACGTCACGCTGAAAGGGCGCCAAGGAATCGGTCAGGGAAGCGTCGATGCAGATCACGATATACGCCGTGGGGGCGTGACCTTTGGGCGGTATTTCCAGATGGGAAAGCAGTCCTGCCCATTTGGTATTGGCGAGGACTTGATTTCGCTCCGAATCATCGGTCACCAGCCGAAATTTCAGCACCTGCAAATTACGGGACGATGGCGACAAACGCGCACATTCCACGAAGTCGGTCAACTGTTCACGGCTGACGGGGGAGTGGGGATCAAAGCTGCGATAGCTGCGTGACTGTTTGATAAGCTCCTTGATTTTCACTTGTCAGACTCCTTTCCGAACCGCACCCATGCGGAATAGATGGGCTGACCTTTCCGGGAAAAATTTCGCTCGTATTCGGTCATAACGTTGCTCGCTGCTTTTTCGGAAGCGTGAAGGTCGTTAGTTTTCCATTCCACGGTCAAGCCGCAGGCTTCAAATTCTTCCAGACTAAAGAGAAACAGTCCCTCGTTGTCGGTTTTCAGACGCAGAAGCCCGTCTTCTTTCAGAATTTTTCGATATTGCTCCAAAAACTCCCGATAGGTCAAGCGACGTTTCGCATAGCCCTTTTTCGGCCATGGATCGCTGAAATTCAGATAGATGCAATCCACGGAATGGGCAGGGAACCAGATCGACGCGTTTCTGGCGTCGCCGATCAAAAAGCGAAGATTGTCGGGACGGCTGTCCTTGGCGCGCATGGCTTTTTCCAGCGCCAGACAAGCCACGTCTGCCACGCGCTCCATAGCGATCCAGTTCTGATCGGGATTCGCCGCCGCCATTCCGACTGCGAAATCCCCCTTGCCGCAACCGATCTCCAGATGAATGGGGCGTTTTTCGGCAAAATAGGATTGGGGATTGATCACGTCGGTTGGTTGTTCAATTAAGATCTCTGCACAAGCGGCGATCCGCTCCGCGCCGTGCTTTTTCTTTCTCATTCTCATAAACGGGTGTCCTTTCGGGAAATTTACACAACTATTATAGCAGAAAATTCCACAAAAAGCAACCGCATTTCAGAAAAATGAGTGTTTTTTTATTCTAAAGCTTCCCGCAATTTTTCCAACGCGCTTTTTTCGATCCTGGAAACGTAGGATCGGGAGATCCCCAGCACGGCGGCAACCTCTCTCTGTGCCATAGGTGTCTGACCGCCCAAACCGTACCGCATGATCACGATCTGCCGCTCTCTTTGAGTAAGGGCTGATTGCAGGCTTTTCATCATTTTACCCGTCATGATCTTTCGGTCAATTTCTTCCGCTATGTCCTCGTCACTGCAGATCACGTCGATGTAGGTAAGGGGATTCCCGTCGCGGTCAATGTCGATGGTTTCGTTGAGAGAAACTTCGGCTGTGTGCTTCTTTTGCGCGCGGAAGTGCATCAAGATCTCGTTTTGCACGCATTTGGCGGCGTAGGTCGCAAATTTCGCGCCGTTTTCCACGTGGAAGGTGTCCACGGCTTTCACAAGTCCGATGGTGCCGATGGACACCAGATCTTCGGGATTTTGCGCCGTGGA
>JAZSMC010000130.1:0-3443 GCA_045535705.1 Eubacteriales bacterium | reverse complement strand
CATACAGGGTGATGTTACTGTGAAGCAAAAAACTGTAGCAAAAACTTTCTTCGCAAAACAACCGAGGGCGCACATTGTTTGCACACCCTCGGTAGGAAACCTATTCCTTTTCGTTGAAAGTTTTTGGAATTCTTAAAACCTTTTTTCAAAAAGGTTTTAAGTGGGTGTGGGCAAAGCCCACGACCTTGTGGAGCCGGCAGGGTGGCGGTACCTGACGGCTTGCGGGAGCTATTCTACCGTCCGTATACGAAACTTTCCCATACAGGGTGATGTAGCACCCAAGGCAAGGATAGAGAGCAAAAACTTTCATCTGCCAAACTTTATGGGGAGAAATATGTTCGCACTACCCTCGGAAGGACATCTTATCTTTTTTGTTGAAAGTTTTTGGAATTCTTAAAACCTTTTTTCAAAAAGGTTTTAAGCGGGTGCGGGCAGAGCCCGCGACCTTCCTTCCAACCCTTGGATGAAAGGAGTGAACCAATGAAAATTTTTCAGAACAAATTTTTCATGATATGCTTGTGCGTGGCGGTAGTGATCGCAGGACTTTCATCCACTCTTTCTCTGATGGGATATAACGGGTTGGTGAGGAACGTGATGGGAACCGTGGCGACTCCTTTTCGATGGGTGGGGACGGTCGTGACCAACGGAGTGAGAGGATACGGAAAATACTTCTCGTCCATTGATTCTCTGTCAGAGGAAAACAAAGCCTTGAGAGAGGAAAACCAAGCTCTACGGGATCGGTTGGAAAACGCGTCCATGGTGGAAAAAGAAAACGAGCGTTTGCGCGATTATCTTGCCATGAAAGCCGAGCATCCGTCCTTCTCTTTTGAGGAAGGAATGGTCATCGGACGTGAGGTATCCAATTACGTCACCGTGCTCACGCTGAACCGAGGAACCGTTCACGGCATCGCGCAAAATATGCCTGTGGTCACAGAGGACGGCATCGTGGGATGCGTCAGCGAGGTGGGGTTGACTTGGTGCAAGGTGTCAACCATTTTGGAAACCGCCAGGTCGGTGGGCGTCTATCTCCCCAGAAACAACGCGGGGGGGATCCTTATCGGGGATCATAGCATGAGAGTGGACGGACTTTGCAAGCTGACTTTTGTGGAAGTGGACGCAAAGAACGCTGATGTACAGCCCGGGGACGCCGTATATTCCAGCGGAGTTGGAAGCGTGTACCCTGCCGACGTGAAGGTGGGCGAGGTGGTGTCGGTGGAGATCGACAACGTCAGCAGAACGTTGGTGGCGTCGGTTCGCCCCGCGGTAGATTTTTCACAACCTGACTATATGATGATCGTCACCGGTTATCAAAAGTAAAAGATCATGTCACAAAAATATATTTTCGGCAGAATGTCGCAAAACCGCGCCAGAGCCTTGAAATTTATCCTCACGGAGTTTTTCCTGTTTCTCACGGTCATCGTTCTGCAAACCACGTTTTTTGCCCGTGTGCGGCTGTTTGGAGCCGTTCCCGACCTTTGCTTTGCAACTCTGATCATCGTGTCCTTCTTCTGCGGAAAGGAAGTTGGAGCCATCACGGGGATCGCGGTTGGGTTTGCCGCAGACGCGTTGGGCTCGGTTGGGATCTCTCTGCTCCCCGTGCTGTATCTCTTTTGCGGATACGTTTGCGGGTATTTCACCAGAGCCATCCGCCAAAAAGGATTTCTCGCCTACCTCACCGTGTTGGGAGCGGCGATCCCTGCCCGTATGGCGATCACGTTTATTTACATTTGCATCAACTATAGCACCATTCATCTTTTGGAGTTGATGGTCCATATCCTTCTGCCCGAGGCGGCAGTCACCTTTTTGGGAGCCTTGGCTCTTTATTACCCCGTGAAAAAAATTTGTTTGTTTATGAATCGGTAACAAAACCAAAACTATAGATTTGGAGAAGAAAAGTGGAAGACAAGAACAAGAAAATCGACAAAGAGCAAGAGCTGGCGCTGTTTGAAAACCAGAAGATCGTTGACGTTGGAATGGAGAAAGAGGTCAAGAAGTCCTTTATCGAGTATTCCATGTCGGTGATCATTTCCCGTGCGCTCCCCGACGTACGGGACGGCATGAAGCCCGGTCAGCGCAGAATTCTCTATGCAATGTACGAGGACGGTTTGGTTCATTCCAAGCCCTTCCGAAAGTCGGCTACCACCGTTGGTAACGTACTGGGACGCTATCATCCCCACGGTGACGCCGCAGTTTACGGCACCATGGTCCGTATGGCACAGCCGTTCTCTCTCCGTTACCCTCTGGTGGAAGGTCACGGAAACTTCGGTTCAGTGGACGGGGACGGCGCCGCCGCTTACCGTTATACCGAGGCGAGATTGGATAAGATCTCGGACGAAATGATGCGGGATCTGGACAAAAACGTGGTGCAGATGGTTCCCAACTTTGATAACCGTTTGCAGGAGCCGTCGGTTCTTCCCTCTCGCTTCCCCAACCTGCTGGTCAACGGCGGTATGGGAATCGCCGTGGGTATGGCGACCAACATTCCCCCTCACAATCTGGGAGAGGTCATCGACGCCACCATCTACCGCATGGACAATCCCGAGTGCGGCGTGGACGAGCTGATGGAGTATATCAAGGGCCCCGACTTCCCCACTTACGCCATCATTTACGGTGTCAACGGCATCAAGCAGGCGTACCTAACGGGTAAGGGACACATTATGGTTCGTTCCCGTTCCACCATCGAGGAAGACCATCGCCGCATCATCTTCACCGAGATCCCCTACGGCGTCAATAAGAGTATGCTTTGCGAGTCCATCGCAAACTGCGTGAAGGAAAAGAAGATCGAGGGTATCACCGAGCTGCGCGACGAGTCGGGCAGGGACGGTATGCGGATCGTGGTGGAATACCGCCGCGACGCCAATCCTCAGATCTTGCTCAACCAGCTCTATAAATATACCCAGTTGCAGGACACCTTCGCTATCAATATGCTGGCGATCGTCAACAACGAGCCCAAGGTGTTGAGCTTGATGCAGATCTTGGATCACTATATCGCTCACCAGGAGCAGGTGATCGTTCGCCGTACCCGGTTTGATCTGGATAAGGCAAAGGCGAAAGCCCATATCTACGAGGGCTACAAGATCGCGCTGGACAACATCGACGAGATCGTTCAGATCATGAAGACGTCCAAATCCATTCCCGAATCCAAGCTGACTTTGATGGAGAGATACGGACTTTCCGAGGCCCAGTCCCAAGCCATCGTGGAAATGACGCTTGGTAAGCTGACGGGCATGGAGCGCAGCAAGATCGAAGAAGAGCTTGCTCGCTTGCACGCACTCATTGAAGAACTCGAGGGCATTCTTGCCGATATGGGCAAGATCAAGCAGATCATTAAGGATGAAATGGGAGAGATCCGTCGCAAGTATGCCGACGACCGACGCACCGACATTATGGCGGCAGAGCACGAGATCATTCTTGAGGACCTCATCGAGCGTCACAGCTGTGTC
>JAZSMC010000111.1:0-7324 GCA_045535705.1 Eubacteriales bacterium | reverse complement strand
GATCCCCGCATTGCGTAGGCGGATGGAAAGCTCCTCGGATTTGTCAATGGAAATGGTACCCACCAGCACGGGTTGTCCCTTCTCGTGACATTCCTTTACCTTGGCAACTATAGCGTCGTATTTGCCCTTCACGTTGCGATAAACTGCGTCGGGATGGTCGCGGCGGATCATGGGCTTATTGGTTGGGATCTCGATTACGTCCAGATTGTAGATCTCACGGAATTCGTTTTCCTCGGTCAGCGCCGTTCCCGTCATGCCCGACAGCTTCCGATACATACGGAAATAGTTCTGGAAGGTGATGGTCGCCAGCGTTTTGTTCTCCTTCTGGATCTGCACGCCTTCCTTGGCTTCGATGGCTTGATGCAGACCGTCCGAATACCGTCTTCCGGGCATCAGACGCCCCGTGAAGGAGTCCACGATCACCACGCCGTTATCGTTGACCACGTAATCCACGTCCCTGTGCATACAGCCGTGGGCGCGGATGGCTTGGTTGATATGATGCGCCAGAGTTGTGTTACCCTCGCCGTTCAGGTTTTCGATGTTGAAGAACGCCTCGGCTTTCTTGGCACCTCGGTCTGTGAGGATGGCGTTATTCGCCTTTTCGCCCACGATGTAGTCAGCGTCAACGTTGTCGTGGTCTTCCTTGGCGTCCAGCTCCTTGATGACGAACTTGCGCATGGTGCGAACCAAGCGGTCTGCACGTTCATATAGATCGGACACCTGCTCTCCCGCACCCGAAATGATCAGAGGCGTACGGGCTTCGTCCACCAGAATGGAGTCCACCTCGTCCACGATGGCGAAGATATGACCTCTCTGCACCATCTGCTCCTTATAGATCACCATGTTGTCACGCAAATAGTCAAATCCGAACTCGTTATTTGTTCCGTAAGTGATGTCGGCACGGTATGCCGCCAGCTTTTCGCTCTGGTTCTGTCCGTGCACCACCAAGCCCGTGGTAAGTCCCATGAACTCGTAGACGCGTCCCATTTCTTCCGCGCCCACGCGGGCAAGATAATCGTTGACGGTGACGATATGAACACCGTTACCCGTCAGCGCGTTCAGATATGCGGGGAGCGTTGCCACCAAGGTCTTTCCCTCGCCCGTTTTCATTTCCGCGATCCGCCCCTCGTGAAGCACGATACCGCCCACCACCTGTACGCGGAAGGGGCGTTTCCCCAATACACGGGCATCCGCTTCCCTCACCGCCGCGAAGGCGTCGGGCAAAATATCGTCCAGGCTCTCTCCAGCCTGCAAGCGTGCTTTCAGAGCAGGGGTAACCGCTTGTAGCTCCGCGTTGCTCATAGCCGCATATTTTTCTGCCAGTGCGTCCACTTGATCGGCGATCAGATTCACTTTTTTCAACTGCCGCTGGCTGTAGGTTCCGAAAATTTTGGTAATCAAAGACATAAAAGGTCCTTTCCCCCCATCGGGGCAAAAATAATTCATCTTATATTATACATTATTTTTTTGCCGAAGATATTATGGTATTGTAAATTTTACGAAAAAAGAACGCTTTTTTTGCGTTCTCTCTTGCAGTTTTTGAAAAAATATGCTATGATTTTGGGAGAATACCATCATGCGAGGTACATATGAGCCACATCAACATCGTTCTTCACGAACCCGAGATTCCCCAAAACACGGGCAATATCGCGCGCACCTGCGCCGCAACGGGAGCTTCTCTCCACCTGATCCGCCCTTTAGGATTCGCCATCGACGATAAAAAGCTAAAGCGTGCGGGATTGGACTACTGGCACCAGTTGGACATCACCTACTACGACGGCATGGACGATTTTTTTGCCAAGCACCCCGACGCGGATTTCTACTGCTTTTCCACAAAAGCGAAATACCGCCACACTGACGTACAATATCCTTCGGAAGTCTACCTGTTCTTCGGAAAAGAAAGCAAGGGCCTGCCCGAGGAGTTTCTCCACGACAATCCCGAGCGGTGCGTGCGGATCCCCATGCGGAACGGGCTCCGTTCCCTCAACCTTTCTAATTCGGTAGCGATTGCCGTCTACGAGGTATTGCGCCAGACCGATTTTGAAGGATTGCGGACGGCGGGAGAGCTGACGCAATTTCAGTGGGATTAAGCATCCACTAAAAGTAAGGGGGGCGTCCCTTCTTCCCCATCGTTTCGATCTTTCAAAACCATACGGCAAAGCTCCAACAACGTATTCGGGTCCTTAGTTTTACATTGCAAGGACAAGCATGGAATGGGCGTTAATTTGGACACGTGTTGCAAAATTCCGTGAAGTTTGGAGAGGTCTGCGTGGCAAAGAACAGCTCCGCGCAGATCGCTTTTTCGGCAAAAATCACACAACGCGTAAAGCAATTGCGCGCACCAAACCGATCCGTTTGGCTCCCTTCCCGAAAGATGGCGCTCCACGCTGTATAAGCTATTTTTTTGAACGCTGATGTCCGCGGGGATCTCAACCGTCAACCGTTTCCCCGCCTCAACGGCATCCTGCATTTGCAACCATGCTTGATCCTTCCATTCACTCCAGGTTTTCGCCGAGATCTGTATACCGTTCAGCAAAAAAAGCGAATCCGAGGGGATGGGCGCGGTTTCGGGCGGAAGGATCTCGAATACGGGGGCTTGTTCGGCTACCGCATTCAAAATCGGTTTCGACGATAATAGTTTTTTCCACGCAAGCGTCCAGATCTGATTGCAATTTTCCGAGGACAGCCTCAGCGGGATGGAAAGCATTTCTTCAAAATGGGCTTGAAGATATTTGAAAACAGGAGCGTCAGGAGTTCTGTCCGCGCAGATACACAATCGCTTGAAGCGGTCATAATCCGATCCCGTCAGTGAAAAGCCTTGAACGGTCAGAACGGCTTTTGCGGTATCGTTGATCAGAATTTGCGCGACGTTGGTGAGCTCCATACTTCCACTTCCCCTCTTTTTTTCTTCATGATACCATAAAAAGCCGAAAAAATCAAGTGTTTTCATCGCGAAAGACCAACAAATTGAAAGTTTTTCGAAGAAAGCTATAGACGGACGCATTTTTTTATGATATAATAGTAGATGATTTACTGAGCCGTATCCAAACGGCAGAACGGAGAACCAATGGATTTTCAAAATTTCAGTTTGATCTATCCCAACGAGGAGAGCAGAAAACGCCATGATACGGGTGAAACCGCCCCTGATATTGATCTGTTTACCCTGCAAGAGCTTGGACTTTTGGAAGCGTTTACGCTGAAAACTCAAAATCTTTCCGATTTCTTTACCACCGACGTGGAAGTGATGAACTACCGTATCGCCACCTTTGACGATATGATGCGTTGTGACGAGCTGACGCAAATGCTGAACCGTTTGGTGCCCGTCCTCAACGACATTATGGAGCTTCGGCGTTTGGAATCCGACAACGGGGATCCCAACGACTATCTCTCCAGCATCACCGAGATCGAGCTTTACGTTTCCAGCGTGGAGATCCTTCACAACGCCTTGAAAAAGGTAAAAAACGATCTGAAAAGTCCCGCGTTTGGCGCGCTGACCGCACTGGTGACCGAATTGGCTGAAAGTGACTACTACAAGGAATTGAACCAAAAATTGAGCGAGCTGACGCAACGCGTCCGCGAGATCAAGAGCGTGACCATCGGTGTCAATCTGGACGCTCAGCTCCGCCCCACCGAGGCAGGCGTGCTTTCCATCAACGCCGAGAGCTTTAAATCGGGGGACGTGATCGAAAAGATCCTTCGTTTGAACTTCAAAAACGACGCTTACACCTGTATTGCGAACCTGGTTCCCTTTGGCAAAAAGCAGTCCGAAAATCAGAAAATGGCGTTGTCCCTGGCGTTTAATTCCGCCATCAACGACGTTTACAAATCCTCGCTCCGCTCCTGGAAAAAAATCGTGCAGACCTACGTTCTGGAAAACACCGAGTTCCTTTTGAACCTGATGCCCGAGTTTGAATTTTTGGTGCGCGGAACCCAAATGCTGAAAAAATTACAGCAAAAGGGGTGCCCCCTCTGTATCCCCGACATTCGCCCCATGGACGAGCGGGCGTTTACCGCCACGGGACTATACAACCCCTGCGTGGCGCTGAAGATCGAGGACGATATCGTTCCCAACGACATGACGTTTGACGAAAAAGCTGCGATCTACGTGTTGACGGGACCGAACAGAGGCGGAAAATCGGTGATCACCTGCGCCATCGGCTTGGCGCAAGTGATGCTGCAATTGGGAATGTATCTTCCGGCTGAAAGCATCTCCCTCTCTCCCGTGGACGGCATCTACACCCACTTCCCCACCGGCGCAGAAGACACCATCGACAAGGGACGTTTGGGAGAGGAATGCGCGCGCTTGGGCGAGATCTTTGATTGCATCACTGCCAACAGCCTGGTGCTGTTGGATGAGTCCCTGTCCTCAACCGGCAGCTATGAGGCGTCCTACATTGCCGCCGAGGTCATCAGCGGATTGGCACACATTGGATGCCGTTGCCTGTTCTCCACCCACCTTCACGAATTGGCGGCGGAGATCGACGATCTGAACCGCAAATCCCTGGCATCTGGTGGCGTTGCCATTGACACCCTGGTGGCTGGCGTGGAAGGCGAAGGCAAGCGTTCCTTCCTCATTACCCGTGCCAAACCCGACGGAAAGAGCTACGCCCGCGACATCGCCAAGAGTTATGGATTAACTTATGAGAATATTCTGAAACGGTTGGAGAACAACGGGTAAAATTAAAAACGGACGCATGAAAGCCCATGCGTCCGTTTTGCTATTGTTTTTTCCAAAAAGTCAGAAAATCATCAATTTTATTCTTATCCAAAATCGAATCCGGATAATGTTTGGAATATAGCTTTCCAATGTAGCAAGCGTCATCATAGTTTTGCTTCTCAATTGTTTTTTTCATAGCAAACTGATTGGCAACGTAGCAAAGTGAAGCTTGATATAGCTCATCGTAATCAGAACTCAAAAAATCCTTATGCAGCTCAAGCGTGACAAATATTAAAAATATAAAATGACAGGGATTTTCCACAGTGCCATCGTAATGGCGGATCATTTCGTTGGTAAGCTTTATTTTTTTGTTTCCTTTTTCCATCTTTTTCTCCGCAAAACAAAAAGTGCGCCAACGGAAGTCAGCGCACAAAAAACGCATAGCTCCGAATTGCTGC
This sequence comes from Eubacteriales bacterium, assembly GCA_045535705.1. Lineage (GTDB taxonomy): Bacteria > Bacillota > Clostridia > Oscillospirales > CAG-272 > UMGS1865. The sequence continues at coordinate 2,209 of JAZSMC010000111.1, read as the reverse complement.
GACACAACTTCGATTACAGAAAAACGGTAAGCGAAAAAAGAGTAATGCATTTTTATCATAGAGATAAAAATACTTACCATATTTCTGTAATCATATTCAGTTGTGTCGCAGGTCTATTATAACACAAAATTTTCCTTTTGTAAATAGTTTTCTGTCTTTTTATCAAACAAAATTTCAGTGCAAAAAAGAACCGCGTATAGCGGCTCTTTCATGGTAAGGACTGCGCACAGCCCTCTTTTTTTATCATCTCTTAAAAAAAACGGCGCAAGTGAAGATCAGAAGATAGAGCAGCCAAACGCTATGCAGGGACAGCAGGATCCCCGAAAGCCCACTGATCCGAAAGAAGCAGACCGCCACGCAGATGGACAAAAACAGCATGAGAAGCGCTTCCAAAACGCAAAGAAACAGGATCCCGCCGCCAAAAAGTGTTGGGTACCAACAAAGCTCGATGACTGCCAGCAGCACGAAAAACAGGCACCCTTTGTATTTATCCACCGCGCAGCTTTTATCCTTCCATCCAAGCACCAAGCCTGCCGCGCAACCGATGGAAAGGAATCCCAGCAATTGCAAGAGTGAAAACAGCCACACGGGGGGCATCATATCCGCCAGCCCAAGCTCCAGCATTTTGCGGTATGGGGTTCCCGTGATCCATCGGATGATGAAATACGCAACCGTCACCAAAACGCCGCAAAAAACGGTGACGAAGCCACTGCTCTGCTCCAGCTCGGAGTTCAGCCAGGCTGATGAAGTCATTCTTCCGTACTTTCTCTTATACATCAAACAGCACCTCCCAAAGAGAGATGCTGTTTTTTTGCACCCCTCGTTCATTTTACATTATGAGCGAAAGGGGTAAATTATTCGTTTTCGTCTGCATCGGGCGGAAAATTCCACGGTGGAAACGGCGATTCGTCTGTATCCTCGCTTTCGTCTTCATTGAGTGGCTCGGTGTGATGAGGGCAGGAACGGTTGAAGGGCGTTTGGGTGTGGCTTCTTCCGCAGGCGTCGGTCAGTGTTTGCTCAAAATAAGCCTGCCCCGGATTTGGGTTGGGCGCGATCCCCTTGGGATCTCCCCGATACACGTATTGCGCATCACTGACCAGGATCTGCATTGGGAAATGCCGTTCCGCGCGAATCAGCCCCACCCGTTCTACGCTCTCCTCCGGACAATATCCATGGGAGAGTCCGCCGTCCCTGTCGCATTGACAGAGAACGTGGCGGTCACAGCTTCCCGTGGGTGCGTTGCCCTTGACGAACCAACCAACCTCGCTTCGATCCCCTCTGGGATCGAACAGACAAGCGTCGTCCATCAGCTTCCCCGAATCCTTACAGTAGGTCATTTTCACCACGTTTGAGGGAACGTCAAAGACCGTTTTTCCGCCCGTCATCTCCACGATGCGGTGCATCACTCTGTTCCAGATGCCCGTGCAGAGATTCTTTCCTTCCAATGGCTGGGGATATTCATAGCCACACCAAACCCCGCAGATCAGCTCGGGGGTGTAGCCAATGAACCATCGGTCGTAATCGTTTTGCGTGGTGCCAGTCTTCCCCGCGCACTCGGTCAGCTTTCCCAGCGTCACCGAGGACGAGGTGCCGTCACGCACCACCCGTTGCAACAGCTTGGTCATAATGGCGGCGTTATCGGCGCTCATCACTGCTTCAGATCGGGGAACGGAAGACAGCAGGATCTCTCCTTGATCGTCCAACACACGGTAATAAGAGCGCCAGCCGTGATACACGCCGCCGTCGGCAAACACCGAATACGCCGCCGTGATCTCCCGTAGCGTAACGCCGTAGTTCAACTGCCCCAGCGCCAGTGCCGCTACGTCGCAATCGGTTACCCCTGCCCCGTCGATCATACTCTCCAGATGAAACCGATTCTTTGCCATCTCGTAGGAATCGCGCAAGCCGAGCTGCTCCAACACCCGAACCGCCACCGTGTTGGTAGATTGCGCCACCGCATAGGACACGTTGGTGAGTCCTCGGTAAACTCCCGTGGCGTTTTTGGGCCACGGCTGGTTTTTTCCGTTGCCAAAATTGACGGGGACGTCATCGTAAACCGTCGCCCAGTTGATGATCCCCTTTTCCAGCGCGGGGGCGTAGACCGTGATGGGCTTGATGACCGAACCGGGTGGACGGAGCGTTTGGGTAGCGTAATTCTGGATCCGATTGGCTGTCTTTTCGCCAACTGCTCCCGCAACACCCAAAACGT
>JAZSMC010000072.1:0-2845 GCA_045535705.1 Eubacteriales bacterium | reverse complement strand
CAGATACCGCACATCAAGCCGTCGCGGTTCTCCAACAGATCGGTCACGCCCTCTTTGTTGGCGGCGTTGCGGAAGAATGCGGTGATAAACTTACCGCTTCCGTCAGGCTCGTCGCCGCCCGAGAATCCGCCGGGAATGAAGATCATTTGCGCGTCCTTCAATTCCTTTGCAAAGGTTTCGATGCTTCTCTGGATGCCTGCGGAAGTTCTGTTGTTGATCACGATGATCTTTGCCTCCGCGCCAGCATCTCTGACCGCCTTCGCGCTATCGTATTCGCAGTTGGTTCCGGGGAACGCGGGGATCAGAACGGTGGGCTTTGCAACCTTGATGGCAGGAGCCACACGCTTCTCCGCATTGTAGGAGAAGGTTTCCATGGGCGCCTTGCTATCGGGAATATTGCAGGAGTACACGCTCTCCAGCTTGTCCTCGTAAATGCCCAACAGGTCGTTCAGCGCCAGCGCGTCCGCACCGCGGGTGATCTTGCCGTCGTCGGTGACGGTACCGATCAGCGTCGCATCTGCCACGTCGGCGTTGACTTCCAGCAGGAACGCGCCGTAAGCGTAGCCGAAGATCTCCGCCTCGGTCAAGCCGTTTGCATATTGGAAGCCCAGTCCGTTACCGAACGCCATCTTCATGACCGCCTCGGCAACACCGCCCAGAGTAGGCGTATAAGCCGCAACCGCCACACCGTCACGCATCAGCTTGGTGACGCGGTCAAACAGCGCGATGAGAGAAGCGGCAACGGGAAGTCCGTTTTCGTCGTATTGGGGCTTCAGCAGCACGACCTTGTTGCCTGCTTTTTTGAATTCGGGAGATACGATCTCACCCGTCTTTTGGGTGGTGACCGCAAAGGATACCAGCGTGGGGGGGACGTCCAGATCCTCAAAGGAACCGCTCATGGAGTCCTTGCCGCCGATGGAACCGATGCCCAGCTCTTTTTGCGCGCGGAATGCTCCCAAAAGCGCCGACAAGGGCTTGCCCCAACGGGCGGGATCCTTACCCAGCTTTTCAAAATATTCCTGGAAGGTCAGATAAACGTCCTTGAACTCCGCGCCCGTGGCGATGAGCTTTGCAACCGACTCCACCACTGCCAGATACGCGCCGTGATAAGGACTCTTTTCAAAGATAAAGGGATTGTAGCCCCAAGACATGAGCGAGCAATCGTCGGTGTGCTTCTGCTCTACCGAGATCTTCTGCACCATGCTTTGAATGGGGGTGAGCTGATTCTTGCCGCCGAAGGGCATCAGGACGGTGCCCGCGCCGATGGTGGAATCGAACCGCTCGGAAAGACCTCTCTTGGAGCAGATATTCAGATCCGCCGCCAAAGCGCGGTAGTTCTCAACGAATCCGCCGCTGACGGTCTTCTCAAAGGCTGCGGGAGCCGCCGCCTTCACGTTGATATGCTTTTCAGCGCCGTTGGAGTTGAGGAACTCGCGGCTGACGTCCACGATGGTCTGACCGTTCCAGTGCATCACCAGTCTTGGCTCTGCCGTCACGACCGCCACGGGGCAAGCCTGCAGGTTCTCGGACTCCGCCAACGCCAAAAATGCGTCGATATTTTCTTTTTCAATGACCACTGCCATACGCTCCTGGGACTCGCTGATGGCAAGCTCGGTGCCGTCCAGTCCCTCGTACTTCTTGGGAACAGCGTTCAGGTCGATCTCCAAGCCGTCGGCAAGCTCACCGATGGCAACCGACACGCCGCCCGCGCCAAAGTCGTTGCAGCGCTTGATCATGCGGCACGCGGTGGGGTTGCGGAACAATCTTTGCAGCTTTCTTTCTTCGGGCGCATTTCCCTTCTGCACCTCGGCTCCGCAGGTTTCCAGCGATTGCGCGGTATGGGACTTGGAAGATCCCGTAGCTCCGCCACAGCCGTCCCGTCCCGTGCTGCCGCCCAGCAGGATCACCACGTCACCGGGAGCGGGAACCTCACGGCGCACGTTCTCTGCGGGAGCCGCCGCGATCACCGCGCCGATCTCCATACGCTTTGCCGCATGGCCGGGATGGTAGATCTCGTCAACGATCCCCGTCGCCAGACCGATCTGGTTGCCGTAAGAGGAATATCCTGCGGCAGCGGTGGTAACGATCTTACGCTGGGGCAGCTTGCCCTTGATGGTTTCCGAAACGGGAACCAGAGGATCTGCCGCACCCGTCACGCGCATAGCGCCGTAAACGTAGGAACGTCCCGACAGCGGGTCACGGATGGCACCGCCGATACAGGTCGCCGCGCCGCCGAAGGGCTCGATCTCGGTGGGATGGTTGTGAGTTTCGTTCTTAAAGAGCAACAGCCAAGGCTCGCTGACACCGTCCACGTCCACGTTGATCTTCACCGTGCAGGCGTTGATCTCCTCGGACTCGTCCAGCTTATCCAGCTTGCCGTTGACCTTCAGATATTTCACCGCAACGGTGGCAAGATCCATCAGACAGATGGGCTTGGTCCTGCCCAATTCCCGTCTGGTTGCGAGATAATCCTCATATGTTTTCTGGAGCAACGCGTCCTCAAACTCCACCTTGTCGATGATGGTCTGGAAGGTGGTGTGACGGCAGTGATCCGACCAGTAGGTGTCGATCATACGGATCTCGGTGATGGTGGGATCTCTCTGCTCCTCTTTGAAATATTTCTGACAGAACAGGATATCGTCGATATCCATTGCAAGACCGTACTGCTTGATGAACCCTTCCAGATCTTCTCTGGTGTAGCTCAGAAAACCGTCCATGGTCTGCACTGCCGTGGGAATGTCGTAAGAAATTTGAAGCGTTTCGGGCTTCTCCAAGGTCGCCTCTCTTGCCTCAACGGGGTTGATCACGTACTTTTTGATCTCCGCGATCTGGGCATCCGTCAATG
>JAZSMC010000035.1:0-4690 GCA_045535705.1 Eubacteriales bacterium | reverse complement strand
AATTCTTAAAACCTTTTTTCAAAAAGGTTTTAAGCGGAGTGTGAGGCAGAGCCTCATGACCTTCCCCCTCATGACCGTTCTCGGTGCCCTCAACTTACGATCTGAACGATTCCGTCTGTGTCAATCAGTTCGCCTACGGCGGGAACGGTAATGGAACCCGAAGCGGGCGCTTTGATGCTGATCATGGGGGTGGTGACGGTGGCGTTGACGTGGGATTTTTCAAAGGCGAGATCGGCGTCAAGCATTTGACAGTCAATGAGGGTAAGATTCGTGCAGTAGCAGAGAGGCTGGGTGCCGATGATGGTGCAGTGGTCGAAGGTGACGTTTTCGCAGTACCACGCCAGGTATTCGCCTTTTACGGTGCAATTTTTGACGGTCACGTTTTTGGCGTGCCAAAGGGCGTCCTTGGTGTCCAGGTCGCAGTTTTCAAAGGTGGCGTTTTCGATGTACTGAAAGGAATATTTTCCTTTCATAGAAAAATTGCGGAAGACGAGGTCATGAGCGCGAAGGAATAGGTATTCTCCTTCGGCACGGCTGTTTTCTACGGTCAGGCCACGGCTGAACCAACCGAATTCTGCCGACAGAATATCACAGTTTTTGATCTCTGTGTTGCAACACTCCCGCAATGCCTTAATGCCGTGGAGCCGGCTGTCCGTAATGGTGATGTTCTCCGAATACCACAGCGCGGCGCGGCAAAGGGGTGTCATTTCACAGTTTTGGACGGTGAGATCCTTGTCGTGCCAAAAGGGGTAACGCAGGTTAAAATAACAATCTTTTGCCACGATGTTTTTGCTTTCTTTGAATGCGCTTTCACCGTCGGCGGGACCGTCGAAACGGCAGTTGACAGCCGTCAGATCCACGCTGCCGTAGAGCGCTCTTTCTTCGTCAAAGGTTTGATTTTGGATGGTCGTCATATACATTTTCCTTCGTTGTGTTCGTTCTTTGAGAAGATGGTATCATATCCTGAAGTATTTGTCAATAGAATCCGACAAAAATTTACATCTTGACGTGAAAAAAGAGTTGTTCCACTTGACGAAAAGGGAAGGGTGTGGTATAATTTTATCAGAATCAACGTTGCACGTCAGAAAGGGGGATTCTTATGAAATTACTTCCCATATTGAAGCAAGACACCCTGTCCCTATCCTTTGAGGTGTTTCCGCCCAAAACCGACACGGCTTTTGAAAGCGTGAAGACGGCTGTGGAAACCATTGCGGAACTGCGCCCCGCGTTTATGAGCGTGACCTATGGCGCGGGCGGTGGCACCAGCCAATATACCTTGGACATTGCACAGAACATTCACCGTATGCACGGAGTTCCCACGCTGGCGCATCTGACTTGCGTGTCGTCCACCAGAGAAACGGTAAAGGAAAAGATCGCAGCCATGCAGGCGGCAGGCATTGAAAACGTGATGGCTCTGCGGGGGGATATTCCCGAAGCACGGCTTCACGAGGATCGCTCTCATTGGGATTACCGTCACGCGGTAGATCTGATCCGAGAATTAAAGGAGAGCGGCGCGGATTTTTGCATCGGCGGCGCGTGTTACCCCGAAATTCATCCCGAAAGTGCAAATCAAAAGGAAGACATTCGCTGCTTGAAAGAAAAAGTGGACGCGGGATGCGAATTTCTCACCACGCAGATGTTTTTTGACAATCATTTGCTGTACAATTTCCTTTATAAGATTAGAGAGGCGGGGATCACCGTCCCCGTGGTGGCGGGGATCATGCCCATTACCAACGCCAAACAGGTGGAACGCGCCGTGAAGCTGTCTGGCTCCTTTATGCCCCAGAGATTTAAGGCGTTGGTGGATAAATTCGGCTCCGACGATGCTGCTATGAAGCAGGCGGGGATCGCCTACGCTACCGACCAGATCATCGATCTGTTTGCCAATAATATCACAAACGTCCACGTGTATTCCATGAATAAGCCCGACGTTGCCGAGCAGATCCAACGGAATCTTTCGGATATGATCGGAAAATAATATGGACGTATTCGTAAAAACATATATGCTTCCCGACGTAGACCGACGGGAGTGGCTCCGCTATATGAGAGCGAGAGATGGATCCGCGGAGTTGGATGCGCTGATGGATGCTTGCTTGAAAGAGGCAGGGGCATGCCTGACGCCCCGCGTGTGCTACTGTGAGGTGCCGGTCCGTATAGAGAACGGTGTCGTAAATTTGCAGTTTTGGCAAGGAGAAAGTAAAAACTTGCGAGATCTGCTGACCGATTGTGAACGCGCGGTGGTGTTTGCCGCTACCGTGGGATTGGGGATCGACCGATTAATCGCAAAATACAGCCGCACGTCCCCCGCGAAAGCCCTCTGCCTTCAGGCGTTGGGAACCGAGCGGGTAGAATCGTTGTGCGATGCTTTTTGCGAAGATATGAAGGAACGGGTGAGGGAAAACGGAGAATTCGTTACCCGAAGATTCAGCCCCGGATACGGAGATCTGCCCCTTGCCATGCAAAAGGACGTGTTTCGGTTGTTGAATTGCCCCGTGCAAGTGGGCGTGACCTTAAATGACAGCTTGCTGATGTCGCCCACCAAATCGGTAACGGCGGTGATGGGAGTGAGAAAGGAAACAAAATGAAATTATTGGACTATATGAAAGAGCGGGTTCTGCTGTTGGATGGCGGAATGGGAACGCTTTTGCAAGGCGCGGGACTTGCTCCCGGGGAATACCCCGAAGCGTGGAATCTGACGCATCCCGAAGTGATCCAAAAGATCCACAGAGCCTATTACGAGGCGGGGAGCCACGTGGTCAGCACCAATACGTTTGGTGCAAACCGCTTGAAGTTTTCCCCCGAAGATCTGGACGAGATCGTCAGACGCGCCGTGGAAAACGCCGGGATCGCCAAGAAAACCGCAAAGGGCGACGGAGAACGTTTTATCGCGTTGGATATCGGGCCGACGGGAAAGCTGTTGAAGCCTTACGGAGATCTGGATTTTGAGGATGCGGTTTCGATTTTTGCCGATACCGTGAAGCTGGGTGTGAAGTACGGCGTGGATCTGATCCTGATCGAAACCATGAACGACAGCTATGAAACCAAGGCTGCGTTGTTGGCTGCGAAAGAAAACAGCGAGCTACCCGTGTTCGTTTCCAACGCCTACGGCGCCGACGGGAAGCTGATGACGGGAGCCGATCCCGAAGCAATGGTCGCTATGCTGGAAGGAATGGGCGCCGACGCCGTCGGTGCCAACTGTTCCTTGGGACCCGCGCAGTTGCGCCCCGTGGTGGAAAAGCTGTTGGCGTGCGCCTCGGTTCCCGTGTTGCTGAAGCCCAACGCAGGGTTGCCGCAATGCAAGGACGGGGAAACGGTGTACGACGTATCTCCCCGCGCGTTTTCGGATGAGATCGAGCGCATGGTAGAGATGGGCGTCAATATTGTGGGAGGCTGTTGCGGTACCACTCCCGACTATATTGCCGCTTTGGCGAAACGCGTGGGCGGAAAGCACGCGGCTCCCGTGGACGCGAAGCATCGGACGGTCGTGTCGTCCTATACCCACGCGGTGACCTTTGACCGTTTGCCCGTTCTGATCGGGGAACGGATCAATCCCACGGGGAAAAAGCGCTTCAAGCAAGCGTTGACCGAGGGAGATCTGGACTACATTTTGCAGGAGGGGTTGCGTCAGCAGGAGCGCGGCGCGCATATCTTGGACGTCAACGTAGGATTGCCGCAGATCGATGAACGTGAAATGCTGACTCGCGTGTGCGGAGAATTGCAGGCGATCATCGACCTGCCTCTCCAAATTGATACCGCCGATGCCGCAGCCATGGAATCCGCGCTCCGTCGTTACAACGGAAAGGCCATGGTCAATTCGGTGAACGGTAAGCGTGAAAGCATGGAAACGGTGTTTCCGCTGGTGAAAAAATACGGCGGCGTGTTGGTTGCTCTGACCTTGGACGAGGACGGGATCCCCGAAACGGCAGAGGGACGCTTGGAGATCGCGCGGAAGATCCTGCGGGAAGCAGAGCGTTACGGCATCAAAAAGAAGGATCTGATCTTCGATCCTCTCGCCATGTCGGTCAGCTCGGACAGCCGCGCGGCGTTGGAAACCCTTCGGGCAGTCCGCATGATCGGGGAAGAGCTTGGATGCCGTACCTCTTTGGGCGTGTCCAACGTGTCCTTCGGTTTGCCTGATCGGGACGCTGTGAACAGCACCTTCTTTGCCCAGGCGTTGGAGAACGGATTGTCCGCCGCCATTATGAACCCAGACTCGCTGTCCATGAGAAGCGTATGGCATACCCATTGCGTTCTGCACGGATTGGATGAGAATTGCGCCGAGTATATCGCGTTTTCGGATGCCAATCCGCAACAAGCCGTTGGTGTTGTTACGTCGGTGGGCGCTTCAAAATCGGAATCCGAGGACGTGAGCGAATTGCAGCGCGCGATCTCCAAGGGCTTGGGCGAGCGCGCGGCGCAGTTGACGGTGGAATTGCTGAAAAATGAAAAGCCCCTGGACGTGGTGCAGAATGAGATCATTCCCGCACTGGACGCGGTAGGACGGGGCTTTGAACAAAAAACGGTGTACCTGCCCCAGCTTCTGATGAGTGCGGAAGCCGCCAAGTCTGCTTTTGCGGAGATCAAGCGGCAGATGGAGCAAACACCGACAGAGGGGACGTCCGCGAAAAAAATGACCGTGGTGATTGCCACGGTGCGTGGAGATATTCACGACATCGGAAAGAACATCGTG
>JAZSMC010000142.1:0-16425 GCA_045535705.1 Eubacteriales bacterium | reverse complement strand
TGTCACCGGGAGTGATGTTGGTCATGGTGAGAACGCCGTTCTCAAAGGCTGCGGTTCCGCCATTGGCAAACTTGCCGTTCGGGGTTACGTCGCCGTAGGTGTAAGCGTTATCGTTTTCATCAATCGCATCAACGGTTTCGCCGTCAGCGGTTGCATGAACGGAATACAGGGTGAGAGCGTCAACCGTTGCTGCCAGCTCAACCTTACCTGCGTTTACAGAGATGTCATTCTCGATCTCACTGGTGAACAACGCGAAGGTAGAGCCTGCGATCAAGCACAAGCAGAGTGCGATGGTCGCAACGGAAGAAAGTAAAACTTTTTTCTTCATATTTATTGTAATATGTCTCCTATCAGTTTCTTTGAAGCTTGACTTTGATCAAATACAGGCCCAAGCTTCAGAAGCCTGCATTTAATTTGGGGGCTCGCTTCTCAAGGATTGCTTGCGGCAGGATCTGCACCGGTGTACTGAACAGCGTGTACGATCATGTCAAACCAAAGTCCCTGACCTTGAGCCAAGTTGTTTACCGAATTTTCCAAGTTGGTGAACAATACCGTTACGGTAAATTCTTCAGACTCGCCCACTCCCAAAACACCAATGGGATTGGTTGCGTCCTGCGTGATCTCAACACCGCCCTTGGTGATCGTGATCTCGACCTGATCCTTCAGCTCCTCTCCGGAAATCTTTCCGGTTTCAGTGCTGTAAACGATCTCAACCCAGTAAGCGAACGCAACGTTACTTACTACGTCGGTTTTGCCGCTCTCGCCAACTCTGTTGTTGGTGATCTTCATGTCCGCAGTGTACGAGCTCAGCGGAACGATCAACGCACCGTCGGAAACGCCGAACACATTCTCGCCATCGGATTCATCGTTTGAGAAATCCTTCGCAGTGGAATCCACAGCGTCAACCAAGAAGCCGCGATCATTCAAGGATTTCGTAGTAAGCTTGGTGCGCTCAAGCGTGACATCCAACGTGCCCGCTTGCAAATGATGGGTGAATTTTTCTTCATCACTGAACAAAGCAAACGTGGTGCCAACGACGATCGTCAAGCAAAGCAAGATCATTGCGCTGGAAACAAGCAAAGCTCTTCTTCTGTTTAAACCTTTCATAGCCCCTCCTCCTTTCGTGAAATTTTATATTGACTCCCCCAATCCAATGGCTCGGTGGTTTCAATCAAGATTTTTCAGGCAATCAAAGCATCCACAAACCAAGAACCTTCTGTTCCCGCTTCTTGCGCTTCTTTGCAGCGCGCCGTCTTGCCCCGATCACGGCAAGTGCCGCGACACCAAGCAGCCCAGCGCCGATCCAGAGCCAAGTCAAATCCGATTCCTTTGACTTCTTTTTCTTCTTTTCGCCGGTTCCGATGAGTGCATAAGTCACAGTTTCCTTCGACTCCATAAAAACGCTCACCCAAACGTACACCAACGTAACAATGGCGAAAACCGTCGCCACAATTCCAAAAATAATCACATATTCACGCATTGGTCATTCCTCATCTTTCGTTATCGGGAAATTTTGTTCTTCACCGGGTTCCCTCGGTTGCTCCGGGATCTTATTCTCTACATTCTGCTCCAGCTCAGCAAGCTTGCGGCGCAATTCCTCCAACTCGTTCTCTCGCTTATCGGTTTCCTCTTGTACCCGTTTCTTTTTATCCTCGCCCAGAATCCTTGCGATCTTCATGGATTCTACCAGAATGATCGCCACACACGGAACAATCACTACGAGGATCATTCCCAAAGGCTGCATCAGAAAACTCAGGATCAAGCCCAAGAGATACGCTTGCCCCTTCACCTTTCCAAGCACGTAGTTGGGGTTGTTGGAAATCGACGTATCAATGGTTTGGTAAAGCTGACCGTCCTCGGAGGTTTTGTTATCCCCCGCCAGCTCAATCAAGTATCCGTCCCCCTTGGGTGTGATAGAGGTAATACGGTGGGTGATGGTGACCTGCGTGGTGTAAACGTATTGGAAGGTCAGCACGTCGCCCACCTTCAGATCGGCGTACCAAGCCGCCGCCTCATCCGGATCCTCAGGAACCGATTCCACAAAAATCATGGAGCGAATCGGAATGCTCTTGATTTTGTACTCCGACACGTCGGTGTATTCACACTTCTCCATGGAGTCGGAAACCACGATTCGCATCTGATACCCAAAGATCTCGGCAGCACCATCCGTTTTTTTCTTTGCAAACACCGCAAGGACCACCGAAAGAATACAAATCAACAAAAAGATGTACAACAGCACATTCAGTGCTACATTGGCAAGTTTTTTCATCGTCGTCTTCCCCATAAGCAACCTCACTCATTTTTTGCCGTCAAATGCAACTCAAAAACCGCATCTGCATTTTTTACTTCATTTCCCACCTCGACGGGGAGATAATACACAAAGTTCAACTCGGTATTCGTCTTGTTCGGGAAATTTACCTGCAGGGCAAAATCCTCATGTTCAAAGGCGCTCGCCAACAGCTCGTCGTACAGAACCTCGCCGTTTGCAAGGATCTTGACTCGCGCGTAATCCTTCAGAACCGCTCCGGACAGCTCAACGAAATCGAAGCTAACGTCACAGACCTGCGCTCCTCCGCCCTCAAACCTGACGAGGTATTCGCAGGAAGATCCCGGCACCAAACCCAGACCGTCGAAGGAAACCACCTCTGTTTCTCCGTCCTTGAGGAAAACCTTGATCACATCCTTGTTCTTGGAATTTTCCAGATTCAACCAAGACAAAAGCACGCCAATGATGATCAAGACACACGCCAAGACCAACACTGTATTCATAATTCTGCGTTTGAACATGTTTCCTCCCTCTCACAATCTTCTCCTCGCGCTAGCGCGCGAGAAATGAATCGTGGATTTCTCCAAAAAAAATTTGTCGAACTGCCGTTTCATCCACGCAAGGCATAAATATAGCTTTGACATTTATACATTGTAATTATATCACAATTTTCTCATAATGTAAAGAGGTTGAGGAAAATTTTTTTCAATTTTTTTATATTTCTTGGAAGCAAAGTAAATTTTTAAGCATATTTCACAAAAGTAAGGAAACACTATTGTTTGTATTGCAAAAAACAGGCTTTGAGCCGTTTGATTCGACGTTTTTTTGCAGAATTTTTAACAAATGCATCGTTTGTAGGCTCCAAAAGCTTCGCTCCCCCAACGGACAAAAAAATCCCGCCTCATAAGCGAGGCGGGATCGGCTTATCCGCTATCTTTCCTGAAAATCCAAGGTAAAGCACCGGCATCAGCCTTTGATGGGAGTTTCTTATTTCATAGAGTTCTCGTAGGACTGGATCATCTTCTTAACCATCTGTCCGCCTACGGAGCCTGCCTGCTTTGCAGTAAGGTCGCCGTTGTAACCCTGCTTCAGGTTTACACCAACTTCATTTGCTGCTTCCATCTTGAATCTCTCCATTGCTTCCTTTGCTTCAGGAACCAGAGTTTTGTTGCTTGCCATTGTTTTGATTCTCCTATTCTGAACGGTCTGCCTGCTTGCAAACCCGTTCATTTTAGAATCTCATCAATCATTGACGAAGCATCCAATAAAGCGTTTGTAAGCCTTCAGCCATTCTTTTATCTATATCATCGAGCACACGTCGTCCGCGGCTCTGTTACTATTGTTCGCTGTCATTCGCGTTTTATGAATGGTAAAATCTTTCATTCTTTTTCGACGCAAATCCGTTTTTTAGAAAACAACGCGACGATCGTTTACAATGGCTGACGGCTTCATTCGACATCAATCGTCGATAACGCCGTCCTCGGCAAGATGCGGATGGTCTATTTAATACGCGTTATCCAAATTATGTTACAACTCCTTCCTATTGTTAGTGTTTTCAATTTCTTTAAGAAAACGTTCAGATCCTCACATCATATTTTGACCCGATATAACTTTAAATTCTTTTCAAAATCTATTGCAAAAAACGGAAATTAGCGGTATAATATTCGTGGAGCCTTGTAAAAAAAATGGGAAAGGAGCAGGAAAATGAAAAAAAAGCACTCCTATCAATACACCTTTCGTACGCTGTTGATCCGACGGCTATTCATTGCCCTTTTGCTTTTGGCGCAACTGGTTATGATCACACTCTCCATCGTTTACTATTCCAATATGCGGTGGGTGGCAAATCTGCTTCGAGGTCTGGCACTCCTGACCGCGCTTCACCTTTTGACGCATCAACGCTCGGCATCGTTCAAGATCTCCATGGTGTTTTTGATCCTGCTGTTTCCGTTGTTTGGCGGAGTGTTCTACTGGATCTTTCACTTTCAAACCACCACGGTGGGTTTTCGTAAATCCCTGCAAAAGATCCAAAACAGTACCGCGGACTCCTATCGAGCCACGGCACTTCCCCACGGCGAGATCGGACGTAACGTCCCCGAATCCGCAAAGCTGATCCAATATCTGGATACGGTCCCCCAATTTCCCGCATATCAAAACACAAGCACCGTTTTCTATGCCGACGGAAAAGCCTTTCAAGAGGCACTGCTTTCGGAGTTAAAAAAAGCGAAACGGTATATCTTTTTGGAGTTTTTCATCATCGGAGAGGGCATCTTTTGGGACTCGGTTCTGGAGGTTCTTCGGGAGCGGGTTTCGGCAGGCGTTGACGTTCGCGTGATCTACGACGATCTTGGGTGCTTTGCCACGCTTCCGCATAAGTACCGAAAAAAGCTACACTCCTGTGGCATTGATTGCCGTGTGTTCAATCCGTTCCGTCCCTTTCTCACCAGTATTCAGAACAATCGGGATCACAGAAAGATCGCCGTGATCGACGGAAAGATCGCTTTCACGGGTGGAATGAATCTTGCCGACGAATATATCAACGAACGGGAACGCTTTGGCCACTGGAAGGATTCTGCCATCAAGCTTTCGGGGGACGGCGCGTGGAGCTTCACCGTCATGTTTTTGCAAATGTGGAGCTTTCTCACGGCAAAAAAAGAGGAGCCGGAACGTTATCTCCCGCCAAACCCCAACCATAAAATTGAAAAGGTGGGTTGGGTTCAGCCCTACGCCGACAGCCCCATGGACCGGGAAGCCGTTGGCGAACAGGTCTATTTGCAGATCATCGGGGCCGCCCGAAAATATCTTTATATCACCACGCCCTATTTCATGGTAGACGACAGTATGCTCGCAGCCTTGAAGTCGGCTTCCAAAAGCGGAGTTGACGTTCGCATCATCCTGCCCCACAAGCCCGACAAACAAATGGTACATTTCACCACTCGCTCCTATTACCGCGAGCTTCTCTCCGCAGGCATCAAGCTATACGAATATTCCGACGGCTTTATTCACTCCAAAAATATGGTGGCAGACGACATGATCGCCAGCGTTGGAACCGTCAATCTGGATTTCCGCAGTCTGTATATGCACTTTGAATGTGGAGTTTGCCTTTACCGAACCCAATCCATCGTTGACATTCGACGTGATTTTTTGGAAACCTTGGAGCATTGTCACCCCGTAACCGAAAAAACCTGCAAGGCAGGCCCCATAAAAAAACTGCTGCAGGATATTTGCAGACTGTTTGCGCCCATGATGTAATATAGCAACAGGAGAGCCAAATGCGTTTCCGCATTTGCCTCTCCCCTTTTTTGAACGTCTTTAAGCGGCTTCGCCGTTGTCTTCGGGGACGGCGGTTTCATCCGACGGAACAGAATCTTCAGGTGTTTCCGTTCCTTGGGTGTTTTCACTTTCTACACCCGAATAAGCTTCAAAGAACTTGTTCATTTCGTCCGCCGTAATATCCTGACGTTCCTCAAATTCCTCCAACAGAACGTCGGCGTAAAGCCCGATCACCTCGTCGTCCACATTCAACTCCTTACCCGATTGCTGCTCATACGCGTCACGAATGGATTCCGTCAACGCCGCTTTTTTCTCCTCGGCAGTCAGGTTGGGATCGGTATTCAGCTCGTTCACCTTGCTTGCCAGATCGTCGGTAAACTGACCGTAGATCTGCTCGGAATTTGCGGGGATCTTCAAAGACGAACCCATGGAACGCATACCGATCTTGATAATATCCTCCTTCACAGGGTGAAAACTGGGATTCTTTTCACATTCCTTAACCAACTGTTCCATCGTGGGACCGTCGTTTAAGATCTCAACCAGAAGGTTCGTTTTATTTTCATTCATACTTTCGATGACACCGTTGTTGATCAAGATCTCCATCATACGCTCAACGGTATCAAAATCGTCGCGAAGCAATTCTACGTCGTAAGCGTCTTTGTGGAACGCACGCAAAATGTCATCAAACGGCTCCGCCACCATGCTGGTGGTGTTTTTATCGAAGGTGGGCTTCGACATTCCAAGGAACGGGCGAGGACCATCCTCGTCCAACCAAGCATCCGTAACGCAGAAAACGAACTCACCCGAAACCACGGGCAGGAACACCGATTCGTTCATATCCTTGTCAACTTCACGCAAAAGCCTGATCTCATTGGCGGTGTAATCCTGGATCTGCAAGCCGTACAACTTATACATATCAAAAGAAAATTCCGTAATGGCTTTCAATTCCACTCTCAGATTGGAAACCTGCTCATCCACCTCAATTCTTGAAAAGCTATTGCACATAGCGTTGCCGCCCATCACGCGGTAACCAACCACCAACGCCGATTGATCCAACGTTTCCATTCCCGACAGCAGACTGCTTGCGGACAAGACGTTGGCATCCCCGCTCTCGTACTCCAAAAGCCCCGCCTCTGCAACTTCCACCACCAGATCGGGCGCATAATTCAAAGTGGAAACCACGGGTGTCAGCAGCACAAACACCGTCAACAGCACTTGCGTCACAGCATAGGTCGCCGTTTGCAGAAAGGGTTGCTTCTCTCTGGGGGCTTCTTCGTATCCGTACTCCTCAACCACCTCTCCGTATTCATCGAACACGGGGAGCTTTTTGCTGTACATGGATCTGATGAAAAACACCACGGCACAAACCAACCATGAGATCACGGACAGCAAAACGAAAACGATCATAAACACCCACGGTGCAATCATTGCTCCGCCGCATATCGAAGCAACCTCGTGAAGCGGCTCCGAATTCCATAAAAAGAGCAAGGGCTCCAGACCGCTGTTTGCCAAGATCGGCCCCAGCTGCTCCATCAAAACCACGGTATGTAAATTTTTAAACGCAAAAGCCAGAACCAAAGCAACCATGAAACTGACCAGAACACAGATAAACCGGATCCGCGTCCGCTTCACTCCAATAAACATGCCCCATATCACCGCCGCCACCAGCGCGATCAAGAGAGCAACCAATTCTATCACTCCGATTATGATACCCATATCGATTTCGTTCCTTCCAAGTCGCAAATATCAGATTTTCAAAAAATCCACACATGCATTTTAACATATTTTTGGAAAAATGTCAATGTTTTTTTAAAAAAACACCACTTACCTTAATATGACGTTTTCTCCCCCCAGCAGTTCCCGAAGCTCTGACAGCAGATATTGCCCAAGATCCACCGACGGGATCTCAAAGTCATACTGCTTCAGAGATGCATCGTAAAACGCCACGGGGAAGCTTCCTTCAAAGATCTCCACCAAGGTCAATGCTTTTTTCCAGAGCACGTCTTCCCTGCCGGGCAACCGCAAAAACAGCCTTTTTGGGGATGCAGGAGCTTGAGCCAACTTCGCGTTGGGTTTGGGCGCGTCAATTTTTGTTTCCGACTCGCGGAATGCGTTGTTTTCGATCAACTCCTCGATCTGATTTACCAAAATCTTTGGCTTCTCCTCTTCACGCACCGAAAGATTCCCCGTCACGCATACCGCCAGATCAGAACGGATCAGGTGCGCCGTCTGCTCAAATTTCTTGGCAAACACCACACATTCGCACTCTCCCGTTTGGTCTTCCAAGCTGAAAAATGCCATACGGTCCCCGTTTTTCGTGTTTTTTAAGGTTACAGAGGTGATCATCCCCGCAGCCGTCACAGGCAAACGGTCCGCAGGATCCGATTCCTCGCCCGTAAAGGACGATACGGGGGTTGCGGAAAGGGTGGAAAGATGCTTGGAATAGCTGTCAAGCAATTGCCCTGAGAAAAACATTCCCGTGGCTTCTCTCTCCATCATCAGCTTTTCTCGGGCTGTCAGCTCCGGGATCTCGGGATAAGAGATATAGGACGTTGTTTCCTCTGACACAAGTCCCGGCATGGAGAACATATCCAGCTGTCCCGCCAGGTTGTTTCTTCCCTTTTCCGCCGCTTGGTCGATCAATCGCTCGTAGACCGCCAACAAGCGGCTTCTGTAAACACCTAAACGGTCAAACGCCCCTGCTTTGATAAGAGATTCCACCATACGGCGGTTCAATTCCCCGCCTCCCATACGGTTGATAAAATCCTCAAAAGAGGCGAATGGGTGGGTTCTGCGCTCGTTCAGGATCTGCGCCAAGAACTGTCTGCCCACGTTTTTGATGGCAAGCAAACCAAACCGAATATTCTTTCCGCTGACCGAAAAGACCATGCGGCTCTCGTTGATATCGGGGGGCAATACGCTGATCCCTCTGGACGCACACTCCGAAATATACTCCGCGACCTTGCCTTGGTTTCCCAACACGCTGGTCAGCAGTGCGGATAGATATTCTTTTGGATAGTGCTGTTTCAGATAGGCAGTGCGGTAGGAGATCACGGCATACGCCGCGGCGTGGGATTTATTGAAGGCGTAGTTGGCAAAGCTCTCCATATCCGAGAACAGCTGCTCCGCCACTCCACGGTCAATTCCTCGCTCCAACGCGCCGTTGACGAAGGTTTCCCGTTCCGCTAACAGCACCGCCGCCTTCTTTTTGGACATGGCGCGGCGAACGATGTCGGCGTGCCCGAAGGTGTAGCCACCGATCTCACGGAAGATCTGCATCACCTGCTCCTGATACACCACGCATCCGTAGGTGGAGCGCAGGATCGGCTCCAATTGAGGTGCGGCGTAGGTCACCTTTTCAGGGTGATGGCGGCACTCCACGAATTTCGGAATGGAATCCATGGGTCCCGGACGGTATAGCGCGATAGCCGCAATGATGTCGTCGATCCGCTCGGGCGCCAGGGACATCAGCATTTGTCGCATTCCGCCCGACTCCAATTGGAACAGTCCCGACGTCTTTCCCGACGAAATGAGCGCAAACGTAGCACGGTCATCAAAGGGCAATTGATCCAATCGGAAATCGGGTTGACTCTCTCGGATCTGCAATTCCGCATCATGTAAAATGGTGAGGTAGCGCAACGCCAAAAAGTCGAATTTCAAGAGTCCCAACGCAGCCACGGTGTCCATATCGAACTGGGTGACCACCGTACCGTTGCTGGTAGCCAAAGGTACATAATCCGACACGGGACGGTCCGTGATGACGATTCCCGCCGCATGGACGGACACGTTTCTGGGCATCCCTTCCAACGCCATGGCAGTGTCCACCAAGGTACGCACCTGCTCCGAGCCCTCGTAAAGCCGCTTCAGGTCGGGGAGCTTCAGAGCCGTTGCAATGGTGACGTTCAATTCCTGGGGTACGGCTCTCGCAACCACGTCCACGTCGGAATACGCCATTCCCAAGGCGCGTCCCACGTCGCGAATGGACGCTCTCGCAGCCAACGTTCCGAAGGTGATGATCTGGGATACGTGATCCTTACCGTATTTTTTACAGACGTAGTCGATCACCTCGTCGCGGCGGTTGTAGCAAAAATCAATATCAATATCGGGCATGCTCACCCGTTCGGGATTGAGGAATCGCTCGAACAGCAGATCAAACTTCAGAGGATCCACGTCGGTGATGCCCAATGAATACGCCACCAGACTTCCCGCACCCGAACCACGCCCGGGACCAACGGGAATATCCTTGGAGCGTGCAAAGTTCACGTAATCCTGCACGATGAGGAAGTAATCCTCATACCCCATCTTCACGATCACCGAAAGCTCGTACTCCATCCGCTCCAGATAGTCTTCTCTCGTATAACGGTCAAAGACGATCTGCCCTGCCGTCGCTCTGGCTTCAAAGCCCTTGAAGGCAAGGTCACGCAAATGAGCGTCCGCGGTGATCCCCACAGGACACGGAAATTTCGGCAGATAGGTCTGTTCAAAATCAAAATCCAGGTGACAGCGTTCCGCGATCTTCACCGTATTGGCAATGGCTTCGGGGTAAGCATTGAAGATCATGGACATTTCATTGCTGTCTTTCAAATAAAATTCATCGGTGGCAAACGCCATGGGGCGTCCTACGTCCACGGTGGTGTTGGTCTGGATACACATCAGCACCGCCTGCGTTTTGGCGTCACGGCGGCGCAGATAATGGCAATCGTTGGTCGCCACCAAGGGAAGCCCACACTCCTCTGCCAGCTTCACCAGCATAGGAAGCATGGTTCTTTGCTCCGGCAGATCGTGGTTCTGGATCTCGATATAAAAGCGATCTTTCCCAAACAGTTCCGCATACCGACGGGCGGTTTCTTTCGCGCCATCAAAATCGCCTTTCGCAAGCAATTTGGGAATCCTTCCGCCCAAGCAAGCGGATAGCGCGATCAAGCCTTCCGAGTGCTTCCGAAGCAACTCGTCATCCACGCGTGGCTTGTTATAAAATCCTTCGGTAAAGCCCAGGGAAACCATCTCGCAAAGATTCCGATACCCGATCTCGTTTTCGCAAAGCAAGACCAGATGGTCGGCATAGCCGTCGGAGCCTGCCGTTTTTTCAAATCGGGAGCCGTGAGCAACGTAGACCTCACACCCAATGATGGGCTTCACGCCTTCCTTGATACAAGCGCGATAAAAAGCCACCGCACCGTACATCACGCCGTGGTCGGTGATGGCAACGGCATCCTGCCCGCATTCCTTTACCCGCGCGGGGATCTCGGAAATGCGGCACGCACCGTCCAAAAGACTGTATTCACTGTGCAAATGCAGATGCACGAATCCGCTCATATCTTGGCTCCTTTCTCGGATCAAGCCGTGAAAAAATCAATCCAGCTTGTCCGCTTCATTCAGGATTTTTTGCAATCGGTGATTCAATCCCGATTTCGTGATGGGGGGGACGTGAAGATTCCGAAGTTCTTCCAAGCTGGCATTCGGGTTTTCTGCCCGCAATCTTGCCGTCAGACGAATGGAATCCGGCAGTTGCGCCAGCATTCCCGTTACGGTCAGTTTTTCGATGGCGTCCATCTGTTTGGCGGACGCCGAAACACTTTTTTCTATGTTCTTTGCCACGCAATTGGTGGCGCGGTTCTCCTGATTGCGGATCTCTCGCTCGATCTGCAGATTCATCATGGCCATAGAGATGTTTCCCGCGCCCGACAGCGCGATCAGATCCTCTACCGACGCGGCATCCTTGAAATAAAGTCCCACGCCGTTCTGCCGTTTCACGGTCCTTGGCTCATACCCAATACTCTGCAAAAACGATCTCAGACGATCGGCACACGTCCCGTTCTGCAACAAGAATTCCAGATGAGTGGACCGTTCGGGATCGTTCACAGTACCGCAGGACAAAAACGCGCCTCGCAAAAAAGCGGAACGGCAGCCCTCGCAGTCGGGTAATCCCGACTCCTGTTCTTTCAGTAATTTTGCAACTCCCGCGGCAGGAAGACTGATCTCCCACTTGGTGTGACCGTAGGCAGCCCGTTTTTCCACCGTTGGGGGCTTCCCGAACTGACGACGAAATTCCCTCGTTGCAAGCTCGGCAATGGCTCCGGATCGAAAAGACGCCGTGGACCGCTCCCTTTCCGACGTTGCTGTCAGGAGCAATCCGCCGACCAAGGCTTTTTTGCAACAAGGCCGTTTCACGGTGATCTCCAGTAGCTCTTCGCGGATGGAATCCGCATAGGATCCCATCTTATTTCTCCTGCTTTTGGAACACGTCGGAGATCAGGGGATGTCTGCCGCAGGTCCTGGACTTGCTCTCGGTACAGAAGCTGTAAGGCGCGTGCGCCTCGCACTTGGGTACCAAAAACTCCTTGAGCTGGGGAGCCACCGCCACGACCTCTCGCACCATCTCTCTGGTCATAGCGCGGATCTCCCACTGGGCACAAGCGCACAGTCGCTCGTTGCAGAAATGGATCAGCTCGCGGAGATTCATCTTCACGCAGATCTCGGTACAGCAAGCGTTGGGGAGCAACATTCTGGCATCCTCTGCCGCTACTCCCATCTCCATCAGATCGGCGTACGCCTTTTTGATGGTTTCCACGGTCTGCTGATACACCGCGTTGGCGGCATCGTTCTTGGCAACCGATGCGGGGGTGACGAATTCAAAGCCGTCTTCCACGCAATACCTTTGGCTTCTTTGGGCATAGCTTGCCATTCTATGGCGCACCAACTGATGCGTCAGCGCACGGCTGACACCCGAAATGCGGAAGGAAAAATCCGCAAATTCCAACACCGAATGGTGTCCGCTCTTGTAGCAATGCCGCATAATACGCCCGTCGGTAGTCTGGCTGTCGTAGCAAGTGCTTGCGGCTTCTTCGATTGCCTCAACGGGATTTTTCGTGTATCGGATCAATTCAACTTTCATAATTCCGTCCTTTTCTATCTTTTGTTCTTTTGTATTTCACAGTGTAAAACCGAGTCCTCGCAGCTCACAAGCCAAAACGATCCCTGTTTGCTCCAGCACCCGTTGGCGTATCAGATCGATCAGCTCGATCACATCCTTCGCGGTGGCGCCCCCCTGATTGATAATAAAATTGGCGTGCTTCTCAGACACCCGCGCTCCACCAATGCAGAAGCCCTTCAATCCGCATTCCTCGATCAACTGTCCCGCTGAATAACCGTTTGGATTTTTGAACACACTTCCACCATTGGGAAAACCCGTTGGTTGAGATACGCGTCGCCGCGCCAGGTAGTCATCCATCAAACCGTCGATCACTTCAAGCTCGCGCCGTTGCAAGCGCATCCCCGCGCCGAGAAGGATCAGATGGGGAGAGCCTGCATAACGGGAAGTACGATACCCGAATTGGTGGGTTTCCGCTTCAAACCGTTGCGTACTCCTCGTTTTGGTATTATAGCAGTCCACGTAAGTCACGATCTGCTCCATACTACCGCCGAAGGCGCCCGCATTCATCAGCACCGCTCCACCTACCGATCCGGGGATCCCTGCGGCAAATTCCGCACCGCCAAGCGAACAGTTTCTGGCGCGTATCGCAACGGCGGTAAGGGGCGCCCCTGCCATTGCGTACAGAGCTTCCCCCTCTCCGTTGATCTCATTCAGTTCTGTGGTAAAAATAAGCACACCTTCGTATTCACCGTCCGGAAACAGCAGATTACTTCCCCTTCCCACCACGGCGTAATGCACACCTGCATCCTCAGATGCGGCAAGCGTCATCTTCATTTGCGTGAGATCTTTTGGGAATACCGCCAAACGGGCTGTTCTGCCGATCCGAAAGGTGCTGTACCGCCCGATGGGACAGTGTTCCGAGAAGGGAATCTTCCACATGGACAGCATTTGCAATATTTCATTCATGGAGCTTCTCCTTCGGCATTTTTGGAACTCTACTACTATTATACTCTGTTTTTTACAAAATT
Organism: Eubacteriales bacterium; assembly: GCA_045535705.1. Classification (GTDB taxonomy): domain Bacteria; phylum Bacillota; class Clostridia; order Oscillospirales; family CAG-272; genus UMGS1865. The sequence continues at coordinate 2,987 of JAZSMC010000142.1, read as the reverse complement.
GCAATATAATTCTTCGGAAAAAACGAAAACCTACTTGAAAATTTTTAAAAAATGCGATATAATAAAGTGATATATTGTTTTTTCTTTCAAATTTGCCCCTCGCGGCAGAAAGGCAGGCTTTTTCGATGCAGACGAAAACCACCCTTCGAATCGGACTTCTTGGCTTCGGCTCCATGGGTAGAACCCATACCTGGGCGGTTCGCAATCTTCCCTTTTTCTACGGGGAGCTTCCGTTTCGCGCAATTACTCACGGCGTTTGCACCACTTCCCAAGCAAAATCAGAACGCGTGGCGGCTGAATTTGATATTCCCTTGGCAGTTTGCAGTGAAGACGAGCTGATCCATTGCCCCGACATTGACGTCATCGACATCTGCACCCCCAACGTCTGTCACTACGAAACGCTGAAAAAAGCCCTTTCCGCGGGGAAGCATATCCTTTGCGAAAAGCCCTTGACCGTCACGGTAGAGCAAGCCAACGAGATCGAAGCGTTGGCAAAGGACAGTGATCGCGTCTGCGGAATGGTGTTCAACAACCGTTGGCTGGCTCCCGTGATGCGGGCAAAGCAGTTGGTCGACGAGGGCAAGCTTGGGCGCATCCTGCATTTCCACGCTTCCTACCTGCACAACAGCTGCATTGATCCCGACCGTCGGGTGGGCTGGAAGCAGGACAAGACCGTTTGCGGCGGCGGAGTGCTGTTTGATCTGGGCTCCCACGTTATTGATCTGATCTCCCATCTTTGCGGCGAGATCCAAACCGTCAGCGGTCACAGCCAGATCGCCTACCCCACCCATCTGGATGCCAACGGTAATCTTTGGGAAACCAACGCGGACGAGGCGTTCTATCTCCACGCCGTAACCAAGGACGGAGCCCACGGCACAATGGAAGTCAGCAAGATCACCCAAGGCGTGAACGACGAGCTTACCTTTGAAGTCTACGGCGAAAAAGGCTCCTTGAAATTTTCGCTGATGGAGCCCAACTGGCTATATTTTTACGATACGGAAAACACGGCAAAGCCTCTGGGCGGAAATCGGGGATTTACAAAAATAGAATGTGTTGGGCGTTATCCCAACATGATCTTCCCTTCTCCGAAAGCTCCCGCAGGATGGCTTTACGGGCATCTGGAAAGTATGCACTCCTATCTATCCGCCGTGGCTGAAAATATCCCCTTTTCCCCCTCGCTTTCGGAAGGCGCCTATGTGCAACGGGTGATGGACGCGGCTTACCGCTCGGATCTCTTGGGCGGGATTTCCACGGAGGTGACTTGAAATGCTATTGATCGGACTTACGGGCCCCAGCGGTGCGGGAAAAAGCACCGTCAGCCGCATCCTTTCCTCATTCGGACTTCCCGTTCTGGATGCGGACGACATTTATCACACCCTCTTAACGCCGCCATCCGAATGTCTTTCGGATCTGACCGAGTGCTTCGGACGCGAGGTGCTTTTCACCGACGGCACCTTGAACCGCGCGGCGCTGGCGTCCATCGTGTTCAACGATCCCGCCGAGCTGGAAAAGCTCAATCACATTACCCACAGCCACGTGCTTCGGGACTTTCGGCGTCAACTGAAAAAGCTACGGGACGACGGAGTTCCAGCCGCCGTATTTGACGCACCCCAGTTGTTTGAAAGCGGTGCCAACCGAGAATGTAACATCGTGATCTCGGTACTGGCAGAGGAAGAAACCCGTCTGCATCGCATCATGGAACGGGACGGGATCTCTCGTGACGTCGCATTGGAACGCATCCGTGCCCAAAAATCCGACCGTTTTTTCAGAACCCACTCGGATTACGTCATTGAAAACGACCTGGGCATAGAATCACTGACGCCGCAGGTGGAATCCATCCTTCGGGAAACGGGGGTGCTTCCCCAATGAACCTGACACTGCGGCGCGTACTGATCTTCATTTTGCTGGTGGCGCTGTCGGTAGGCGTTGGGTTCGGCTACGATGCCGTTGCCACCGCAGTGGAGAAGAAGCATCACCCCATGCCATCCCGCTACGCTCCGCTGATCGAGGAACAGGCAAAGGAATTCGGCGTTCCTGCCGCCATTATCTGGGCAATCGTCCGCTGTGAAAGCGATTTTGCCAGTGACGCGGTAGCTGAAGACGGCGCGGTGGGACTGATGCAGATCACTCCCCAACAAATGGAACAAGTCTATTCCGAAATTCTCCGCGAACCGATCCCCGACGAAGGGATCCTTTACGATCCAAAAACCAATCTGCGGATCGGTACGGCGAGGCTCTCTCAACTGTATCAGACCTACGGCGTGTGGGACACGGTCTACGCCGCTTGGTACGTCGGCACCGAAACCGTGGACGGCTGGCTATTGGATGACGAGATCACCAACGAGCAAGGGCAATTGGCGAACATCCCTCACAAAGCGACTGCAAAATTCGTTACATCCGTGAAGAAAAGCGCCAAAATGTACACGGAGCTATATTACACCTCTCAACCGGAATCATAATTGAAGGAGATCATAGATCATGTCAGAAACCAAAAACACTATTTGCTACGAGAAAAAGACCGTATTTGAAAAAGCAGGAAAAGATATCGTGGACGCGGCGTACGAATACGCCAAGGGCTACGCCGCTTATCTGGACGCTTCCAAAACCGAGCGTGAAGCCACCGACGAAAGCATTCGCATTGCCGAAGCGGCAGGCTACCGTCCCTATTCCTTCGGAATGCCCATGAAAGCGGGGGACAAATTCTATTTCAACAACCGAGGAAAGAACGTATTTCTGTTCAAGCTGGGTACTGAGCCCATCAACAACGGTATCCGCATCACGGGCGCGCACATCGACTCCCCCAGACTGGATCTGAAGCAGGTTCCCGTGTTTGAAGAAGCCGATATGTGCTATATGAAGACACACTATTACGGCGGCATCCGCAAATATCAGTGGCTTGCGATGCCCTTGGCGCTTCACGGCGTTGTGGTGAAGCAGGACGGTGAAGTGGTAAACGTGACCGTGGGTGAAAAGGACGACGATCCCGT
>JAZSMC010000096.1:0-5634 GCA_045535705.1 Eubacteriales bacterium | reverse complement strand
AGCCAACGCAAAAAGGACACCCGAAGGCGTCCTTTGCGTTGGCTGCGGCACTAGGATTCGAACCTAGGTAATGACGGAGTCAGAGTCCGTTGCCTTACCGCTTGGCGATGCCGCATTAACGAAAGATATTATATCAGATTTTCCACGATTTGTCAATACTTTTTTTGAATTTCTTTCGTTTTTATTTTTGTTTTTTTCATTACGGGGAATTCCTTTTATAGGATTGCCCATTTTTTATCATTTTATTTCTTGTCCTGAATGCTTTCTGTACAAATTATTTTTCAAAAATTAAATTTTAGGTTGACAAAATCCTAAAATTTGTGTATAATAGTGTTGTGACAGAAAAAGGGGGTGCGAAGATGAAGCTCAATACGAACCAAATCGTTTCAATTTCCGAGGCGAATCAGAACTTTTCCCGTGTGGCGCGCATGGTTGACAAACACGGCGAGCTGTATATTTTTAAGAACAACAAGCCAAAGTATAAGCTGACTGACCTTGAAAGCGACAACTCCATTGAAATGACCGACGATGAAAAGATCGACTTTGTGGCGGCGCGTATTCTCAAATTGTATCGTCGTGCCTTTGAGGAGCTGGCAAAATGATTAAATTCAGTCAAGAAAAGGTGCTGTTGTTGCATCGGTTGATCACGGAAGAAACCGGCGGAGATCCCAACGTGCGGGACGTTGCGCTCTTGAATAGCGCCCTGGAATCGGCGTTTGCCACGTTTGATGGAAAAGAGCTGTATCCCACCAAGCAAGAAAAGGGGGCGCGGCTTGGCTATGCCCTGATCTCCAATCATGCTTTTGTGGATGGCAATAAAAGGATCGGAATGTACGTTCTGTTGACCTTCCTTGAAACCAACGGTATTAAGCTTCGACCTACTAACGAGGAAGTCGCACGCGTTGGTCTTGCCGTCGCGGCGGGGACCATGAAATACCAAGAGCTGTTGGAGTGGATCTTGGAAAACGAATAAAATATAGGAGCGAGTGAAATGCAAAAAGCATTTGGCTCGCTCTTTTTTCTGCCTTTTGGAAGATCAGTTGTGATTGCTATGCTTTAAATCATTGATTAGCAGTTTGATATGACCGATTTCTTCATCCGAAAGCCCTGTTACGTCTATCAATTTTTTATTGTCAAGCCCAAGTAAATAATCGCAGGAAACCTTAAAATAATTTGCTAATTTCATGAGCATATCTATGGATGGAAGGATATTATCGTTTTCCCAGTTTGATACACATTGTTTACTGACGCCTATATCTCGGGCAAGCTTCACTTGACTGATCCCGTAAGAGTTTCGTAAATTTTTGATGGTTTCGCTCAACATTTTGGCTTTTTCCTCACTCATCGACAATTTTTTCAATACAATTATACCAAATCTATTGACAAACATAAAATACTATGGTATACTAATAATGGACGATTTAATCGTTACATTTTGAAGACAGAGGAAAAAGACATGAAATTCTGTACGCACTGTGGCAAAGAAGTAAACGAACAAGCGGTTATCTGCGTAAATTGTGGATGCTCGCTGACTGAAAACGGGGGGAAGGAACGGATCGAAAACGATCACAACAATCTGGCAAGATTTTTATTGACTTTCTTTTTGGGTTGGATCGGTAGCTTCATTATCAATCATACTTCGATGAAACCTGCTGGTTTCCGATGCAGAACTGCGGCATACTTCTTTTTGAGCATCCTTACTTGTGGGATTTATGCTTTGGTGGCTTCTATTTGCAATTTCTCCTTTGACGCCAATAAGCCCAGCAACATAGGATATGTTAAGGAGTAAGGGATGAAGTATTGTCCCAATTGCGGCAATCAGGTAGATGAAAATGCAATCGTGTGCTTGCAGTGCGGATGCGCACTGCCACATCCGCAGCCGCCAAAATCTGTTGAGCAGGATGAATCGAATATTGGAATGGCGATCTTGGGTTTTTTTATTCCCATTGTGGGATTCATTCTGTATTTGATCTGGCATAGCGATTATCCCAAAAAAGCAAAAAGCGCCGGAACGGGCGCGTTGATTGGCTTTGGGGTAAGCTTTGTAATAAGTATTTTATACGGTGTTATTGTTGGCTCTATGATTAGCTCATTGCTGTACTTCTAAAAACGAATCTGATCCGTTAAAGTAGCCGAACGGGGCACTTCCTCTGCGCAAGGGGAAGCGCCCTGTTTATTGTTCCCTTTTTTAAAAGTTCTTGAGGGGAGCGTTAGGGGAACTTCTTTCAAGAAGTTCCCCTCGCACAGTCCCAATATTTTACCTCGCCGGTACGGGCATGTTGACCAGCATGTTTTCGGCGAAGATGCCGTAGCCCGTGGTTGGATCGTTGATGAGGACATGGGTGACGGCGCCTACCAGCTTGCCGTCCTGGATGATGGGCGAGCCGCTCATCCCTTGCACGATGCCCCCCGACACCGCCAAAAGATCGTCGTCCTTGATCTTCACCGTGAAGCACTTGGATCCGTTGGCGTCGCGGTTGATATTGCTGATCTCCACGTCGTACTGTTGCGTCTTATTGCTGTCCAGGGTGGAGAGAATATAGGCGGTGCCCTCGTGAAGATCTCCACGCAGTCCCAGCTTCATGGGTTCGGCAACGCTTTCGGGAATCTCGGAAAATACGCCCCATACGCCGCAAGAGGTGTTTCCCAGTAAGGCGCCCACTTTCCCGGGATTAAAATAGCCTTTCAGCTCTCCCGGCGCGCCCGCCGCGCCTTTTACAACCGAGCTGATGGTCACGTCGGATACGGTACCCCGACGCATGGCGACCAGTTCTCCCGTGTCACTGTCGCAAATGCCGTGCCCCAACCCCGCAAAGGCACCCGTGTCGGGGAGAATAAAGGTGACGGTGCCGATGCCGGCGCCGCTGTCACGCACCCAGATCCCCGTTTTATAACGGGATTCGGATTGAGAATAGACGGGCTTGAGTTGGATCTCTACCTCGTCCTTGCCCCGCCGACAGTGCAACGTCAGTGGTTTTCCGTTGCAGTTTTCAATTTTTTCGGTCAAGCCTGCCGCGTTCATCAACGGTTCTCCGTTGACGCGCAGGATCACGTCACGCAGCTTCAGCCCCGCGTCGGACGCGGGATTTACCTTTTTCCCGTCGATCTCCACGTCGCAAAAGCCTACCACCGTGACGCCTTCGGTCATAAATTTCACCCCAAAGGGCATTCCACCGGGGATCACGGTCAGATCCGCCGCCTCATTGATATCAAATACGGAAACTGCCTCGCTGACGTATGTGCTCACCGTGACGGTGCGCGCATCTGCCGTGGCGTGGACTTCCACGGAGCTTGCAAACGCCGCCTTGGCGGGGAGTTCCTGTATCATTTCGATATCCTTCCCGTCCGCCGCCAAGCCGTTGGCTGAAGCTCCAAACGCTTGGAGCGCAGCCAAACAGAAACAGCAGAGCAGCTTCCATTTTCCTTTTCTTTCGTTCATATTTTTTCATTCCTTTTTCGCTTTGTCACTCGCAACCCCGCATGAATTGCTGTTACTAATTTTCCCGCTTTTCATGCTTTCATGTCTAACAATTTTACATCACGTAACCAAAATTTTCGTTTTTAAAACAGAAAAAGGACTGATGAGATCCGCGTGGTCGTGGCATACTGATCCATGGCGCGAACCGTGACAATAGTGTTGCCGATGAGAGGAAATTCATACCTATAAACAGTTGGAAAATGCTGCCGTCAATGTAAACTATTGTTTAAAAAGTCACGGTGTACTTGACAGATCGACATTTATTTGATATAATAAGGATGATTTTGTTTCAATCAAAAAGGAGGACTCCGAACCTTCGGAGAAAACGACTATGCAAAGAAAACAAACGGAACGGGTCTACACGCCCATTGAAAGTATCAGCCATTTTGCGAAAAAGATCGGTAGCTTCGGAGATAAGACCGCATACCGATATTTTGACTACGAGCATAATCTGCTCTCAATTTCGTACCGCAATCTTTCAGCGCGCTTCCTGCGTCAGGCGGCGGGCTACGCGGCGGCGGGCTTGGCAGGAAAGCGGATCGCCGTGATCGGAGAAACGTCCGTGGAGTGGATCTGCTCCTACGTTGCAGCCATTGCGGCAGGCGGTGTGGCGATCCCCATGGACAGAGAACTGGACGTGGAGGAAATTTATAATTTCTTGGAATTTGCCGAAGCGGACGCTATCGTTTATTCCCCCATGTTTTGCGAGAAATTTGAAGCCCTGGCAAAGGGACACCCAACGGTGAAGACATTGATCCCCATTCGCCCCAAAAAGGGAACCTACGAGGACAACCCCCGTATCCTGCCCTACGAAAAGCTGATGGAGATGGGAGAGGAAGCCGTGGAGCAAGGATATGCGTATCCCGCAGTCACGGATATCAAGCATATGTCCGAAATGCTCTTTACATCGGGAACCACGGGAAGCAGCAAGTGCGTCATGTTGAGCGAATTGAACGTGGTGTCTGCCGTGAATGCGGCTTGCGAAACGGTGGACTTTTCCGCTGACGACACCATCGTGTCCGTGCTTCCCATTCACCATACCTACGAGCTTTGCATCATGATCGCGGGACTCAACTACGGTATGACCATCGGCATCAACGATTCTCTCAAGCGCGTGCTGAAGAATATTGAGCTGTTCCAGCCCACGGGCTTGGTTCTGGTGCCTTTGTTCGTTTCCACCATGCACAAGCGTATCTGGGACGAGGCGAAAAAGACGGGCAAGGATCAGATCCTCAAAACGCTGTGCGGCGTTTCGGGAACGCTTCGTAAGCTGAACTTTGACCTGCGGCGCACCTTGTTTAAAACGGTCCTCAACGCCTTCGGCGGAAGACTGGAAAAGATCGTGTGCGGCGGCGCCGCGCTGGATCCCGAGCTTTCGGAGTCCTTCTCGGAGTTTGGTATCGACATTTTCGAAGGCTACGGCATCACCGAATGTTCGCCTCTGATCGCGGTCAGCCCCTACTACGCCCCCAAGAAAGGCTCGGTTGGACCTGCGGTGCCTTGCTGTCAAGTCCGCATCGACGTTGACCATCGCAACGATAAGGGCTACGGCGAGGGCGAGATCCAGGTGAAGGGCGACAACGTAATGCTGGGCTACTACAAGAAGCCCGAAGAAACGGCGGCGGTGTTTACCGAGGACGGTTGGTTCTGCACGGGTGATATCGGATATATGGATAACGACGGCTACCTGTTCATCACGGGACGGAAAAAGTACGTCATTATTCTGGAGAACGGCAAGAACGTGTTCCCCGAGGAAATTGAGGAATATATCTCCAAATATTGCTCGGTTGCCGAGTCTGTAGTCATGGGACGGAAGCAGCACAACGGCTCTGACGTTGTGATCAGTGCGGTGGTGTATCCTCGCATGGAAGATTTCGACGATCCCAACGACCATGCCGCCATCGAAGCGAAGATCAACGAACAGATCAAAAAGATGAACCGCAAGCTGGTGTCCTACAAGCAAGTCCGCCAAGTGGAGTTCCGCTATCAGGAATTTGAAAAAACCACGTCCCGGAAGATCAAACGACATTTGGTTTGATTTTAGGTCGTGGACTTTGCATGAAGGAAGGTCGCGAGGCTCTGCCTCGCGCTCCGCTTAAACCCTTTTTGAAAAAAGGGTTTAAGAATCCCAAAAACTTTCAACGAAGAATATAATA
>JAZSMC010000068.1:0-14353 GCA_045535705.1 Eubacteriales bacterium | reverse complement strand
CTCATTCAAGAAACTTTCCCACCACGCTCCGTCCAAGCTGGTTGCAAACTCGTAGGGGAAGTCCTTGGAAAGGGGGACTTCTTGAAAGAAGTTCCCCCTTCCCAAACCCATCCCCTCAAGAACTTTCCCACCGCGCTCCGTCCAATATAAAAGCAGATTTTGAAGTCTGCCTTGGACGGAGCGTGGTGGGAAATTCTTTTTTGGGTGGGTTTTATTTCTTGAGTTTGATCGCTTCGTATCGAAAGTCAGGCATCATTCTGAACGGCGGTGCGGTATTGATCGTCAAAAACGTTTATCTCTAAAAAACGGATCGTTTATCCAACGATCCGTTTGCTATATACAATTGTGTGACAACTAACGGAGCTTGCGTACACTAATCGGGCGGTGATCTTTCCATTTTTTCTCCCTTCTTCACTCATTTAAATGTTAATTGTAAGTTGGTTCATTTTTCTTCAAAACGATTATTTAGTACAAATATTTTAACACAAATATTTACTAAAGTCAATAGTAAACTTGTTTACTTGCTATAATATTTACATAATATTAATTTTTTGGGGGTAAAAGAGTTGACTTATGTAAAAAGAATTTGTGATCTTCGAGAAGATCACGATAAAACGCAGCAAGAAATCGCCGATGTTTTGGGAACATCGCAAACGATGTATGCGTGATATGAAAGAAGTGCAAATGAAATGCCGATCAGACATTTAATTGCTCTTTGTAAGTATTATAGAGTGAGTTCGGATTATATTCTGGGATTAAAGGACACAACAAAATAAATCAGAAACGTGCTGGGATCTTCACGCTTTGTGAGAAAACTTCCACGCCTTACGTCTGATTTGCAAACATTCCAATCCCCCTCAAGAACTTTCCCACCACGCTCCGTCCAATATGAAAGCAGATTTTAGAGTCTGCGTTGGACGGAGCGTGGTGGGAAATTCTTTTTTGGGTGGGTATTTTTTAAGAATGATCGCTTCGTATCGAAAGTCAGGCATTATTCTGAACGGTGGAACTGTATTGTTTTTTTCTAAAAAACGGATCGTTTATCCAACGATCCGTTTAGAATATACGATTGCGTGGCAACTATCGGAGTTTACGTACGCTGAACAGGGGGAATCTTTCCATCTTTTTCTCCTTTCTTAAAAATATAAAAAGTGCGCAGCCGCAGCTACGCACTGAAAACGCATAACTCCATTTGCTGCGACACAAATTAACTTTTTACAAACTACCATATTTACCATGTGAAAGTATGCGAAAAGGGAGTATGCAGTTTTACCAGAAGGTATTCTGCACACTTTCACACGAAAAATGTAGTTTTCACAATATTAATTTGCGTCGCAGATTTATTATACCACAAACAACATTGTTTGTAAACCCTTTTTTTATATAATTTTCCAACCAACTTATTGCATATCTAACTTCATGGAGCCGTCAGGGTGGCGGGTGCCAGTGGCACTCCCAAACCTCGCCGTTTGTACCGCAAAAAAAAACCAACTTCACGCCCCGATAATATCCTTCCACAAAAAGTGTTACTTTTTCGGCAGAGAATTTAGGGTGGCGGTACCTAAATTCTTGCGGGAGCTATTCTGCCGTCTATAGACAGTTCTTTCCCACACAGGGTGATGTCGCACCCAAGGCAAAGATAGGGCGCAAAAACTTTCAGCACGCAAAACAACCGAGGGCGCACATTGTTTGCACACCCTCGGTAGGAAATCTATTCCTTTTCGTTGAAAGTTTTTGGAATTCTTAAAACCTTTTTTCAAAAAGGTTTTAAGTGGGTGTGGGCAACGCCCACGACATTCCTTCCAGTGCGGACAGAGTCCGCGACCTTCCAGTGTGGGCAAAACCCACATCCTTTCTCAATATCCGATCACCAAGCCCAACAGAAGCAGTCCGCAGGTGAGTAAGAAGTTCAACGCTTGGAATTTCCAGCTCCATTTGAACCACTTTCCGTAGCTGACGTCTGCCAATCCCAAGCTGATCAGCAGTGCGGGATTGGTTGGGTATAAGACGTTGGAGAATCCGTCGCCGAATGCAAACGCCAGAATGCAAAGCTGGGAGGAGAGTCCAAAGATCTGCGCCATGGGAACGATCAAGGGAATCAACATGAACGCTTTGGCAGATCCCGACGGGATAAAGAAGTTCATCACCAGCACGATCAGATAGATGAATAGGATCACCGTCCAACCGGGCAGGGTTTCCGCCAACTGCACCGCGCCGTAGAGGATGGTATCCAGCACGCCCGCTTCTTCCAGGGTAAACTTAATGGAAGAAGCCATCAAAATCATGATCACGGCAGGCAGAATTCCAACGACGCCATCCAGAGAGCTCTTGGCAAGCAACTTTCCGCTCATGCCCGATAACAGCGCGGAAACGATCCCCGCGATCAAAAACATGACTGCCACGATGATCATGGTGTAATCCTGCAAAGCGGGAATGAATCCCGAGCACAGAATGGTCACGATCCCCGTTCCCAGAATGGAAACGAACCAGATCAACGCCCGATCCATCTTGGCGTCCCGCGCAAATTCCGTCTTCGACGCTTGATCCGCGACGGGCTTTTCAATCTTTTTGGCATACGTCATTAAAAATAAGATCAGCAGTCCGTAGATGGCGCAAAAAGAAATCGCACGCATCCAGATCCCCGAGAACATGGGAAGCCCCGCCAACTGCTGCGCCACCCCCACCGTGAAGGGATTGCAGACGCCTGCGGCAAATCCGCAACCAACCGCCAGCAAGCTCATTCCGACTCCCGTCAAGGCATCCCAGCCCAAGCTGACGGAGAGTGCCACCACGATGGGTACCAAGGGCACACATTCCTCAAAGGAGCCAACCAGAGAACCCAGCGCCATAAAAAACAGCGAGATCACCGCCATCAAACGGTAGCGAACACCCCCAAAACGGTGCGCCAGACGATCCAACATATATTTGATCAATCCGCAACGGTCAAGACTGTTGAACACACCGCCGATGACCAACAAAAACGCGATGACGGCAATCAGCGCACCGTTTCCCGATGCCCCCAGCACCAGGATCGGCGAGAGCAACCACTTCCAGAACGGAAATTCGCATTTTTCATAAAAAAATCCGCTTTCCGTGTCCACCACCATGTTCCCGTTGGAGTCTTCCACACGAGCATAAGAACCCGATGGAAGCACCAAAGTCAAAACGTACGTAGCGACCATCAACACAAAGATCACTGCGATGGCGGTAATAAAGGAGCGCACGCCAATATTCAAGCCATCCTTTTTCTCATTCGTCATATCAAACCTCCGTCAAAATATAGCGGTAAAAATCCACTGCAGGCGCCAAAGCGGAAAGCTCCAGATTTTCGTTGATGCCGTGAATACTCTCCATCTGCTTTCCATCAATGAGAAAGGGGGCAAACCGCAGGCAGTTTTCGCTGACGCGGCTCATGTATCTGCAATCGCTGGCCCCCGTCATCACGTAGGGAGATGTCCGCACCCCGGGGAACACCTCTGCAACCGCCCGTTCCACCAAGGCAAACGCCTCACTCCGATGATCGGACAAAGGGGAATCAAAGCCCGGATCCAAAACCACCGTTTCCACGCCGTATTTTGCCGCCAGCTTTGTGACCGCCTCAATACTGGCTTTGCCGCCCTGGTGGTGAGAATAACGCATATTTCCCATTACCCACGCTTCCTGGGGCAACACGTTAGCACCTTCCGACCCCGACGCCATGGTGAACGCCACGGTGGTCTTCAGCATTGCAGCCGCCACGTTGGACACGGCAGGAATCACGCGTACCAAGACGGGGGAAAACAGCCTTGGATGTCCCAGCACCAATTTCATGTATCCGCTCATGCTCTTTGCCACCTCGGAGAACATGGCACGGACGGTGGGAGATAGCTCTGCTTTAAAGATCCTTCCCCGATCCACCTCTGCCATGAATTTCCCCAACCGAACCAGAGGCGTATCCTTTTCTGGGGTGGATGCGTGTCCGCCCGACGAACGGGCAATAAACTTCAAATCCACACAACCCTTCTCTCCCAACCCCACCATGGCGTAGGTGCCTTTTGCTCCGCCGATAGGCTCATGCAGGATCATTCCGCCCTCGTCCAACACCATGGAAAAGCGGATCCCACGATCAGCCAACGCCGAAGAAATGCTGTCGGCGCCCGAGCCGTCACATTCTTCCATGCAGGTGGACACGAAATATACGTCGCAGCGGGGAGTGAATCCTTCCGTTGCCAGTTCTTCCGCCGCCTGAAGCATTGCCCAGAGTCCGCCTTTGTTGTCCAGCGTTCCCCGACCCCAGATCCGCCCCTCGGCGACGGTACCCGAAAACGGGGGGTATTTCCATTCCCCGGGTGCTTCCACCACGTCGTGGTGATTCATCAGCATCACGGGATGCTCCGAGCTTTTTCCCTGCCACCGCATGAGAATACTGCCGTTAAAATCCTCAAATTCACAAACGTCAAAAAGCCTCGGAAACATTTCCCGAAGCAAATCGTGGAATTGATAAAATTTGGTTCTGTCCCCCTTGGCGTCCGAGGATACCGTTTCGGCTTGGATCAGTTTAGAGAGTCTGTTGGCATAGTTGTTGGTGCGCGTATCCGACATATCGTGTCCTTCTCTGTTTTTTGAATATTTATTTATCTATTGTACACTATTATACACGATATTCCAAAAATAGTCAATAGCATCCGCATAAACAGTGAAAAAACTTGACAAATCACAAATTTGGAGTATAATAAAAATAACGGCACGTCACGCATTTCAGTTCAGAAATTCAACCGAAGGAGATTTTCACGATGGATTTTCTTACTCTCGCAGCCAACCGTTATTCGGTGCGAAAATTTCAGCCGACTCATCTTCCGCAAGATCTGATCGACAGGTTGCTCCATACCGCCCATCTGGCCCCCACGGGTTGCAATTATCAGCCTCAACGGATCCTGGTGCTGAACACCGACGAATCTTTGAAACAGCTGAAATCTTGCAGCAAATGCCATTTCAACGCGCCCACCGCCATGTTGGTGTGCTACAATCGAGAGGAATGTTGGACGCGGAAATACGACGGTGCCCAAAGCGGCATCATAGACGCTTCCATCGTTGCCACCCATATTATGCTGGAAGCCGCCGATCTGGGAGTGGGTGTCACTTGGGTGATGCACTTTGATCCCGCGGCGATGCGAGAACGCTTTTCCATTCCCCCACAGATCGAACCCGTGGCACTTCTGGTGATGGGTTACCCTGCTCCTGACGCCGCTCCGCTTCCTCTCCACAGCGAATTTCGGGATCTTGACGAGGTTGTGGCGTACGAGTCGTTTTCAAAATAAAAGACAACCGAAAGGACGGAACTCCGTTTGGAATTCCGTCCTTCTATTTTTCACTTATTTTCTACAGTGTCAATTATTGCCCTTCAGCTCTCTGCGGCGGCGCATCATTTCCTTCATCCGAATTTCCGTATTTAAAATTTTCTTACGCAAACGGATGGATTTGGGCGTTACCTCAATGAGGTCGTCGTCGGAGATATACTCGATGGCTTCTTCCAAAGTAAAGTTTCTGGGGGGAGTCAGCAACAGCTTCTCGTCCGCACCTGCCGAGCGAATGGCAGTCAGCTGCTTTTTCTTGCAGGGGTTCACCGCAATGTCGTCGTACTTGGGATTCTCTCCAACGATCATGCCCTCGTAAACCTGCGTCTGGGGACCAACGAACAGCTGTCCTCTTTCCTGGGTGTTATAAAGCCCGTAACGGGTGGTTTCCCCCGCCTCGGACGCGATCAGAGAGCCTGTGAAGCGCATCTGGATCTCACCCTTGTAAGGCGCGTAGCCGTCGAAAATGGTATTGATCACGCCCTCTCCGTGGGTGGCGGTCAAAAACTCGGAGCGGTAGCCGAACAAGCATCTGGAGGGAATAGAATATTCAATACGGGTGCGGCTTCCCACGGGGTTCATGGAAAGCAGATCTCCCTTGCGCTGTCCCAGCTTTTCCACCACGACGCCCACCATATCCATGGGAACGTCCAGCGTCACGCGCTCCATCGGCTCGCATTTTTCGCCGTTGATGGTCTTATACAGCACGCGGGGATTGGAGCAAGCCAGCTCAAAGCCCTCACGCCGCATGGTTTCCAGCAGGATGGACAGGTGCATCTCACCTCTGCCTGCCACGCGGAACTCGTCGGTGGTATCTCCGTCGTTGACACGGAGAGAAACGTCCTTGAGCAGCTCTCTGTAAAGTCTGTCCCGAAGCTGACGGGACGTGACGAATTTGCCCTCTTTTCCCGCCAAAGGACTGTCGTTGACCATAAAGGTCATTTCCATGGTCGGCTCGGACACGCGAACGAACTCCAAGGGCTGGGGATTTGCGGACACCGCCAGCGTATCTCCGATGGTGATGTCGCCCGCACCGGAGAAGCATACGATATCCCCCACCTTTGCGGTTTCCACGGGCTGACGGATTAAGCCCTCAATGGCGTACAGCGACACCACCTTGGTCTTTTTCACCGCGCCGGGGTTGTGGAAGTTGCAGACCGCAACCTCTTGTCCCACGCGTACCGTCCCTCGCTCAATGCGTCCGATACCGATTCTTCCAACGTAATCGTTATAGTCGATGGAAGAAACCAAGATCTGCAGATCTCCCGTTTCATCCCCCTCGGGAGCGGGGATATAACTCAAGATCTTATCGAACAAGGGCTTCAGATCCGCGCCCTCCTCCAGAGGGTCCTCGGTGGCGGTTCCCGCTCTGCCCGAGCAATAGAGCATAGGGCTGTCCAGCTGCTCGTCGTTGGCACCCAAGTCCATCAGAAGCTCCAGAATCTCGTCCTCCACCTCTCCCAAACGGGCGTCGGGCTTGTCAATCTTATTGATACAAACGATCACACGGTGATTCAATTCCAGTGCCTTTTGCAGCACGAAGCGAGTTTGGGGCATGGGGCCCTCCGCCGCGTCCACCAACAGCAAAACGCCGTTCACCATCTTCAGAATACGCTCCACCTCACCGCCGAAATCCGCGTGTCCGGGGGTGTCGATGATATTGATCTTCACACCCTCGTAATGCACCGAGGTATTCTTTGCCAGAATGGTGATACCGCGTTCCTTTTCCAGATCTCCCGAATCCATGACGCGGGTAACGGTTTCCTGGTTTTCGCGGTAGACGCCGCCTTGCTTCAGAAGCCCGTCCACCAAGGTGGTCTTTCCGTGGTCAACGTGAGCAATGATGGCGATATTTCTCAAATCTTCTCTGATCACTGTGTCAATCTCCTCTTTTATCGGTGAAATAATCTTAACATAATATTATACCACAAATTGAAAAAGAAATAAAAGCAGAAGAACAAACGATTTTACAAAAATTATTCGCCATTATTTTGTGCAATATTACAAAATCTTATTTTCTTATTGACATCAAATGAAAATTCATGTTATACTTTAGGTAGCATAATTTGTAGAAAAAGGACGGAACGTGATGATAAAGGCTGTAATATTTGATTTCGACGGAACGCTGGCGGATACCATTCCCGCCATTCGAGAGGGTGTAAACCGAACCATGCGTCTGCTGGGGTACCCCGAGCACGACATGGAATCGGTTCGATCCTTTATCAATTTTGGGGCAAGACATTTGATCCGATGCGCCCTTCCGCCCCATCTCCAAGAGGACGACGCCGTCATCGACCATACGCTGTCGGTGTTTGACGGTTGCTACGGAGAGGTCCATCTGCTCACCGATAAAACCTACCACGGCATGAAAGAGTTGGTGCAACGGCTTCACGGGGACTACAAGATCGGGATCCTTTCCAACAAACAGGATATTTACGTCAAACAGCTTTCGGAGCAAGTGTTGGGAGCGGAAAACTACGATGCGGCGCAAGGAGTGATCCCCAATCATCCCACAAAGCCCCACCCATACCTCTCGGAAAAGGTTGCCGCCGCCATGGGAATAACGCCCGACGAGTGTATCATGGTCGGGGACAGCGACATTGATCTGCTGACGGCGCGAAACGCAAGCATGGTCCACATCGGCGTGTCGTGGGGATACCGAAGCGAGGAATTTCTCCGCAGCCGCGGTGTCACCCGAATCGCACATACTCCACAAGAACTGGAACGGATTATTCGCAGTATTTCATAAGTAAAAATTGTGGAGCGGCATAAATAGGATTGTGGCATTCAGCGCAGAACAAAAACACGTTTTTTAAAGGGAATATATTTCACCAAAATCTCATGATATAGCTCTTTTAAAGAAGAAATCCGTCGAAAAAACGACGGATTTCAGTTTTTTATGTATTTTTAAGCCCTGATCTTTTCATTGACAATTGATGGAAAGTATGGTATAATGAGCTTGAGAGAGCCATCACTTCATCCGAAAAGAGGAATCGCTATGAGAAAACGGATCTTAACCGCTTTATTGGCATGCACGTTATTATTGGGTGGATGCTTACCCGAAGATCTGACCAACCGCTTCAAAAAGCAGGACACGGCTTTGACCTCGGAAGACACTGACACACCTACCGCAGATACGGTCAACGAAAACAACGCGTATTGGGATATCGAATGTTATCAACCCCAACATTTTAACAATCAATATTTTTCCCCGGAGAAAGGGCAAAACGTTCTGATGCTTCCGATCCCCACCGAATGGGTGATAACAAAAGCAGAAAGCAACACATTTTCTATTCACAGAAACGGCAACGAGATCGGCTTTATGAACGTGGGAGCAGCCAACGATCTATCCCAATGGACGGTGCTGAAACAGGAGAGCAACGATGACAATGGCATAGACGTCACGATGTATTTGGAGAAAACGGGAACGGGTGCTTCTCTTGCCTTTCGGTATCGCTACGTGTACCGCTATTCCGATGGCAAAAAGGATCAAGCATTAACGCTTGCGGTGTCCTACGCCGAGATAGCCCAATTTACGTCCCGAAAGCTGTTGGTAACGCCGTCGGTAAAGCAAACCGAAACCGATCCCGCCTTTGGAATTCTCTCGGAGTGCAAAGATAGTCCCATTCTCATCCTCGGAAACAGCTTTATCAGCACATCCGGTATCGGAGCGATTTTGGACGAAATGATGGTACGCGACGGTCGGAACACCGTTACGAGAGCAATCTCCAGAGGTTTCGCCACGGTGGACACCTACGTTTCCGACGCAAGCATCATGGATCAGATCCGCGGCGGTGTTTACAGCGCGGTATTTATTTGCGGCTTTTATTCCGCAGGGGAGCTTGCAAACTTAAAAACGCTGAAGGCAGCCTGCCAAAGCTCCAATACCGAGCTGGTGATTTTTCCCGCCCACAACGAAAGCGCGAACGTGATCTCCTCTGCCTGCGCTTCCAATCCCGATCTGATCTGCCTGAACTGGAAGGCAGAGATCGATGCTTTGATCCAAACGGGAATTGATAAATGGGATTTTTGCATCAATGATACGCATCAGCACAGCACCGCGCTTGCCGGCTACGTTGGCGCCCACATGATCTACCGCGCCCTTTACGGCACGCTCCCGTTCGGTCCAATGTGCGACACCATTGATCAACAATACGTTGAAGATATGCTTGGATCCTACGTTGAAGCAGGGTATATCAAGCAAGTCGACACCTCGCAGATCCTTTATTTTAATTAACGGTCTTGAAAAATTGTAATGGCTGAGTATATTTGGGCTTTGGGGTATCTCCCCTTCCCATGCCCTATGTGGCGTTGGCAATGACTTACTTCGTCATAACCGAGATGAAAAACCGCCGAAAATTGTTAAAAAAAGAATCGTATTGAAAGCAGCTCCTGAAACTCAAAAAAGGGTGTGAACCAAATCACGCCCTTTTCGTTTGCAACTATTCAATCCAATTTGATCCATGCCTTTTGCAGAATTTTCAATACCGTTTTTATAAAACGACGCAAACGGTTTTCAGATATTTTTTGCCACCTATTGCAATTTGCGAAAAATTGTGCTATAATAAAAAATAACCAACAACAAAGGAGTATCAACAAAATGAACGCAAGACAGTTTATAGTAACGGATTTCGGCGCAATTTCGGGCGTTGAAACTGCCCAGACCGAGGCAATTCAAAAAGCGCTGGACGCTTGCTTTTTGGCTGGAGGCGGTGAGGTCGTCATTCCCGCAAACACAAGCTTCGTAACGGGTGATATTCGCATCCGAAGCAACACTACCCTACACTTGATGGAGAACGCCGAGCTTCTCGGAAGCAAGGATATGAAGGATTATCTTCACATACACGACGATGCCGTTGAGCCCCTTCCCGAAGGGCAAAACACCCGTCTGCTTTGGGACTACAACAGAGAAATTCGTTTTGAGGGACCCACCTTCAAAGCATACCTCTATACCGCCGGAAGCCATTGGAACTACGGAATCATTCGCGCCGTATACGCCGAAAACATCGCCGTCATCGGAGAAAAAGGCTCGAAGATCAACGGGCGAAATCCCTACGATCCCGAAGGCGAGGAAAATTACCGTGGACCTCACGGCATCAATATGCACTTCTGTAAGAACGTGACCTTCCGTGGCTATACCATTGAGCATACGGGCAACTGGGCTCATGCCATTTTTCAGTCCGAGGGAGTTACCTTTGAAAATCTGACCGTTTACGCGGGGCACGATGCGTTGCATACCCGTTCCTGCTCCAAGGTTTTGATGAGCGGCTGTAAGCTGATCACAGGCGACGACTGCGTAGCAGGCTTTGACAATCTGGACGTGGTGATCCGCGATTGCGAGATCAGCTCTGCTTGCTCGGCATTCCGCTACGGCGGCAACAATATTCTCGTGGAAAACTGTAACGTTTGGGGACCCTGTCCTTATCAGTTCCGAGGCTCCTTTACCAAAGAGGAGAAAATTGCGGGAGTCATGACGTCGGAAAAGGGACGAAACAATATGCTTAGCTTCTGGACCAACTTCGTTTCCGATGATCTGCCCGTTCGCAGACCCGCCGGAAAGGTACTGATCCGCAACTGCACCGTCAAAAATGCCGACCGTATGCTTCATCTGAATCTGTCAGGCAATGAACCGTGGCAAAAAGGCACGCCTCCCACCGATATCACCTTTGAAAACATCAAGATTGAGGGAGTGAAAATGGGGCTTACCGCTTACGGCATCGAATCTGCCCCCATGGAGATCACGCTTCGCAACGTGGAATATACCTATGCAGAGGGTTCAGAAGAAACCCCTATGTTCCGTATAGCACACTGTTCCGCCGTCAATTTGGAGAACGTAAAGGTCAACGGCTTTGCGGGGAACGCTTTGATGCGCGCGTGGAGCGACGGAGTGAAGGTCAACACGAATAACCTTGATTGCAGCTTAGGCGAAGGAGAACTTCTCGTCCGCGCAGATGAGGACTTCGTTTGCCGCCGTATTTAACATGACGGATATTCAACGTTCTTTGACCGCGCGAATTTCTTATTGAGGAATATCATTGAGATCCGCGTTCAAGAATTTTATCGCAATCGCGGTATAAGCGGCTATCCCTTCCCACAAAACATTTTCATCTATATCAAAACGGGGATTGTGGTTGGATTCCATGATCCCCTTTTTTTCGTCGTTCGTATGAAGCATAAAATATACGGACGGAATTCGCTTTGCATAATTTGAAAAATCATCGGACGCCATAAGAGGATTCGGAAGCTGCGTCCGTACGTTTTTTTCACCCAAGACAGAGGCTACCGCATCCGCGGCAAGAGCTGCCATTGCATCGTCGTTGCACACTGATTCCGACCCTCGCTTGATATCCAAAAAACAGATCGCACCCGCCTCTGCGGCTAAACGGCTTGACAATTCCTCAGCTTTTCGAGCAAGCGCTTCTCTGGTGGACGGCTCCTGAGCGCGGACACTTCCCTTGAGCGTAGCCGTCTCGGGAATGGTGTTGTGATCCTCGCCCGCATGAATACTGCCCACGGAAAGAATTGCCGCCGAACCTGATGCAACTTCATTTTCCATTATATCCTTGAAACCCATAAGTATCTTTGCGGCAACCGTAATCGGATCGATCCCTCTTTCGGGGAACGCCGAATGTGTTCCTTTGCCTTTGACGGTGATCGTAAATTTTATTTTTCCTGCACTAACAAATCCGGGCAGGATAGCAAAATCGCCTGATGCAAGCGTATCTCCTGCCAGATTCCCAACGTGAAGCGCAAAAAGGGCATCTGCGTTATCAATAGCACCTGATGCGATCATCTTTTTTGCGCCGCTTCCCGTTTCTTCTCCCGTTTGAAAAATCAACACGACGTTCCCTTGAAGACGACTTCTATGCCTGTTGAGAAGTTTTGCGGTCAGCAACAGAATTGCTGTATGCGCGTCATGTCCGCATCCGTGCATCTGACC
The DNA here is from genome assembly GCA_045535705.1 of Eubacteriales bacterium. Taxonomy (GTDB): domain Bacteria; phylum Bacillota; class Clostridia; order Oscillospirales; family CAG-272; genus UMGS1865. Next base: position 2,080 of record JAZSMC010000068.1, on the reverse strand, counting down.
TGCTATCTTTGATTGAAACGGCACGTCCGTTTCCTCTTGAATATGAAGCCCATCCATATCCGCACGAAAGGCTACCGTTTTCCCGAACGGAGTTCCTTTTATTTCAGCCACCACGCCGTCGCAATCCGAAAGGCACCGATACGGCACGCCTATTTTGTCCAAATAAGCACAAACAAAAGCTTTGGTTTGTGGTAACTGATCCCCAATTTCAGGAATCCCGTGCAGAAAACGCCTAACCTCTAAAAGCTCATTCTCCAAGGCTTTCGCTTCTGTTTTTATCCAATCCATTTTCATTCTCACGTCAATAATCCATCTTTCTAAAAATATCCATGTTTCATCTTCGAAGCAACTTTATCCATCGTTTCGTGATCCCAAAAATATATTTTTTCGTAAGTATCGGTACGTAAAGAGATACAAAACTGATTTCCAAAATCATCCGTAGCAATAGGAACACAATTTGATGGTATCCTATCCTTATAAACCTCATAAGTACAGATTAAATCGCAATATTCTTTATTGCTTGTACCATAAAAATATTTAATATTCATGGCACATTGTTGAAGCTCAATACAGTTGGATTGCAATTCACCGTTATTATAAGTTCGCAAATATTCCATATAAGCTTTGGGAAATTCAAAATGATGTTTCGCACAAAACGTGTCAAATTTTGAACGATCAAATTTATTATTATTTTATATCAACCGTATTTCAGTTCTTTTTATTATTTATTCTCCTTTGCGGTGTTGATGGAAGCAATCAAAATTCTGCGAATTGTTCCGCATTGATTGTATAAGTCTTTCGCTATTTCTCTTTCGATCAAATCCGATTTTACAAACAATTCTATCCAATATTCTGTTTCATAACACTCTTTCAGCGAAATTTGAAGTTTGGCAACAAAATCAGCTTCCCGTGAGCATAATTAGCCTCGTGTATATTTGCTCCTATTGATGTTGCCGAGCGTTCCAATTGGTTCACAAGCGAATGGTGCCCTATAATATTATCGCACAACTTTATTACCTTTACGGAAAAATCCATAGACAAATCCCGAAGCTTAGATTCTGCCATAAAACCACCGCCTTTCTTGGCATTATTATACCACATAATCAGTATTCTTTTAAGTGAAATATTCGGCGGTGCCGAATGTGAAATAATTTTCTTCGTAAATTGTGAAATATCTCACGCCGCCTTCGGCTTTGTTCGATGTGAAATGAAATTCGCCTCCTCACATTTGCGAAGCAAATATTTCACAGCGAAGCTATTTCACTTGGCGAAGCCAAATTTCACTCGCCGTAGGCGAATTTCGTTGAAAAAAGCACTTGCAATCGCAAGTGCTTTTTTCTGGCTCCCCGGACAGGGCTTGAACCTGTGACATCATGATTAACAGTCATCCGCCCTACCGACTGAGCTACCGAGGAATGAATCAGCAGATCTCCAAAGGAGATCAACTGAAAAAGAAAAGGAGAAAAAATTCACAAGGGAAACTTATTCAGTTTCCCTTGCTAACGTCGGCTATGAGCTATCTTTCCGGGCCGTCGCCAGCCAAGTATTTTCGCCACTGCAGCGCTTAACTTCCGTGTTCGGAATGGGAACGGGTGGACCCACTGCGTTAAAATAACCGACTCCCGAGCTTTCGCCCGAGCTATTTCCTTGTGTCAGCATTGAGTTATCTTCCCGGACCGTCGCCAGCCAAGTATTTTCACCACTGCAGCGCTTAACTTCCGTGTTCGGAATGGGAACGGGTGGACCCACTGCGTTAGTAACACTGACTTCCGTATCGAGTTCGGCTTTCGCCTCGCCCGATTATCTAAAACCCAATCTCTTGGGTTGGTGCACCTTCGGGGACTCGAACCCCGGACCCACTGATTAAGAGTCAGTTGCTCTACCAGCTGAGCTAAAGGTGCATATCCCGCGGTACACACTTTTATGAACGCAAAGTATTCTCTGCATCCATAGAAAATCGAATAAAGTAAAGTATAGAGTCAAGCGAAACCCGAAATTAAAGATGAACTTGTGAAGTTCAAGCACTCGGTCTATTAGTATCAGTCAGCTAAATGCATTACTGCACGTACACCTCTGACCT
>JAZSMC010000056.1:0-6770 GCA_045535705.1 Eubacteriales bacterium | reverse complement strand
ATACGCCACCGAGTCGCCGATGGCGGGTGTGGGAGCCAAGGACAGGTCCACGATGCCGAACGGAACGCCCAAACGGCTCGCGGCTTCGCTTGCCACCAGCTGTCCCACGCGGGTGATCTTAAACGCGGTCTTCTTGATAATATCAGCCAGCTCGGAGAGGTCGCAATCTCCCGCGCGGCGAATGGCGGATGCCACCACGCCGGGGCCGCTGACGCCCACGTTGATCACGGTTTCGGGCTCTCCTACTCCGCAGAAGGCGCCCGCCATAAAGGGGTTATCCTCGGGAACGTGTGCGAACACCACCAGCTTGGCACAGCCGATGGAATCCTGATCTTTCGTTAAGTACGCGGCACGCTTAATGGCAGAGCCCATCCGTGCCACGGCGTCCATATTGATTCCCGCCTTGGTGCTTGCCACGTTGACGGAGGAGCAGATGTTTCTGGTTTCAGCCAACGCTTCGGGAATGATGGAGATCATGGCGTCGGCGCCCTTGGTCATGCCCTTTTGTACCAGCGCGGAAAAGCCGCCCAGGAAGTTGATTCCAACGGCGTCCGCCGCCCGTTGCAGGGCTTGGGCGATCTTCAGATAGCCGTCGGGGCCGCAATCACCGCCGATCAGCGAAACGGGGGTGACCGATACTCGCTTGTTTACGATCGGGATCCCGTATTTCTTTTCAATGTCACAGCCCGTTGCCACCAGATGCTCGGCGGAGCGGGTGATCTTGTCGTAGATGCGGTCACAGAGGCGGTTCGTGTCCTCACTGACGCAATCCCAGAGGGAAATTCCCATGGTAACGGTACGGATGTCGTGGTTTTCCTCTCGGATCATCTGGATCGTTTCCAAAACGTCCTGTGTGTTGATCATGTTGACACCTCCTCAAATATGGTGCATGGTATTAAAGATATCCTCGTGCATGGTGTGGATATCCAATCCGCGTCCCCGTCCGAGATCGGCAAGCGTATCCACAAAATCCGAAAATTCCACGTTTAGCTCGTCGATCGAAGCCAGCATGATCATGGCGAAATAATCGCTTAAAACGGTTTGTGTGATGTCAACGATGTTTGCGCCGTTCTGCGCGCAAATGCCTGCCACGTCCGCGATGATGCCGACGCTGTCTTTTCCGGTCACTGTAATGACTGCTTTCATTGGAAGTACCAACCTTTCTTTTGTCAGTTTCTCTCTATATTATACAATCTTTTGTCCGAAAAATCAAGACGTGCGGAGAACTTTTTCTTTTTTTACCGATAAAATTCCTTATTTAGGGGGATTTTGCTGTAAAATGCGGATTTTGCGCGTGTTTTGTAAAAAGAGGGGTATTGCATTTTTGCAATACCCCTTGTCTTAACTTTTATTGTTTTCAAAATTTACCGTAAATTCATACGTGGACGGATCTCCGTAAAAGCGTATAGATACCATATACACCATTCGTCCGTCCTGCCTGCCCACCTGTATCTGGTACCACTCCACGTCGGAAATGTCGGCTTCAAGCTCGTCAAGCAGCATCGTAAAGAAATTGCCCGGCTCCATGACCTCGGTGATGCTTTCCACGGAAATATCGTTGCCGAACGGATCGTCCTCCGTTCCCTTGTTGGGACGCGCGGAGTATATGGAATTCAGTTCCTTGATAGACATCCCCGAAAGTTTGTTTGCGTCGGCGTTTTCAAATTCATCCATGCCGCCGATCATTTTGTCTATGAGAAACATTTTGCCCACCGAAACGCCGTTTTGAATAGCTCTTTGGGTGAGATCGTCGCTGGTTTCGATGCTTTGCGCAATGATGGAACATTCGATCCCTGATTTTTCAAGGACGGAGCTTATTTTATCGGCAATGTCGGTCAAAAGCAGCTCTCGCCGTTCTGCGTTCTCGGTATCTACGCTGACTAAAATGGAATTGGAGTCCTCGGAAAGATAACCGTTCATGTACATAGAACCAACGATTGCCGTCAGCGCGGTATTCATATCCACCCCAACCAGCTTTAAGTTGGCGAGGATGACGTCCGCGTCCTCGTTTACCGTCAGACATTCCGTAACCGTATCGTCGTCGTTGATCCGCAGCTCGATACTGGGGTTGACGTCAAGATACACCGAGGTTGCACCGCCCGACGTGCCGCGGTTGGAACCAAACAGACCCACGGACAGTCCCGAAACGAACAGCACCAAGCATAAGGCTGCCGCCACCGCTCTTTTGTAGGTCACGAAAAAAACGGGAAAGCCTTGGATTTTTCGCTCCTTCGGCGCTTCCGAGGGGGCGGGGAGCTGTTCCTCCTTTTCGCAGGAGGCGAGAATCGCGGAGCGAAGCTTGGGTGTGTCGGCGCGGAATGCTTCCGATACCTTGAATTTTAAATCCTGCTTTTTCATATTCTTTCCTCCTTGTTTTTTGCTTGTGTTTGGAGCTTTTTGATCGCTCGGTTGTATCTTGAGAGTACCGTTGACAGGGGCTTTCGCAACAGCTTGGCGATCTCCCGATGCTTAAGCTCGGAAACGATATGCAGGGAGATGATCTCCCGCTCCTCCTCGTCCAAGACGGTTAAGATCTGCTTTAGGAATTCATTGTTCAGGATGCTTTGAGCAAAATCGCCGCCGTCCGAATCCGCCTCGACGGTTTCGTCAAACGAAACGAATCGCTGATCCCTGTTGAAGCGCTTGCGGATCAGATTCATTTCCACGGTGAATACCCACGCCAGCGGTTTTCCCATGGCGGTATACTGTTTTGCGCTTTTCCAGATCTGCACGAAGGTATCGTGCGTGACGTCCTCGGCGTCCTGTTTGTTCGTTGTTTTTGATAACGCGTACGCATAAACATCGGTTTCGATCAATTCGTAGAGGATTCCCATTGCGTCGATTTCGCCGCGGGACATACGAAAGATCAAATCTTCGATTTGACCGTTTCTGCAACAAGTTTTTCTTGTTGTCGTGATATGTTCTGTCATTTTACCGTCCTTCTCATTCTTCGTTACGGATCGCGTGCGACACGTTAACACGTTATATTATAACTCAAAGCGAGCAATCAAACAACGGTTTTCCGTAAATTTATCATGACCGCAAGCCATTCTCGCGGAGAGGATCGCTTTTGCGGGCAAAGGGGTGAGTCAAGCGCGCAAACGCATCCGATGACTCACCCCGCCTTTTTTGCTTCGCGGGCAAAACACGTGCTTCATGGAATATTATTTCTCCATAAAAACAACGCTCAAACCTGTATATTGCGGTTTATTGTTTGGAGGATTCTTTGGGGGCGGGAGGACACAAGGCCCTCCCGGAGAAAGACTAATTTTTATGCTTCGGTGGAAATCTCAATGGCGGCTCTGTTTAACTCGGCCACCAGAAGCGTTCCGCTGTATGCCTCAACCACGACCTTGTACCGATCTTTCGTTTGGGTTTCGATCATTACGAAGAAGATGGCGCCGTTCTCGGTTTTGTGCAACGTTACGTCGGTCTTTTCCAGCGTATTTTCATCGATCCCCAATGTGGAGATCACGATTTCAAGAACCTCGCCGCGGGATAAAAACGCTTCCTCATCCGGTTTCTCCGGATTTTCGTCCTTATCACCGTGTTCTTTTCCGTTGGGATCCTTAAAGATCTCCATGTCCATGTCGTTTTTGTCGCAGAAATCGTCGATGAAGCCTTTGGCGTCAAATTCTTCAAATTCCTCGTTTTCGGTTTTGAGAATTTCACCGGTAACGGCATCCACGTCGATCTCGTATTCCATGCCGTCGTATACGAATTCTACCTCGTAGATCATCTTGCCGTCATCTCTGGTAAAGTGAACGCGCTGTGCGGTTACGTCTTCCGCGGTGATCTCAAGACTTTCCAGTGCAGCTGTCAGTGCCGCTTCTTTTCCGATATAATCACCGTCAACGGGTTTGTCGAATTTTTTGAAGTGATCTTTAATGTCGTCGGACGTTTCCTCAAGCATCATGCCGAGGTCGTTTACCTTAAGCCCTGCCAACTCTTCCTCGGAAAGCTCGGGATATTCCTCGCGAATCTTTTCGATCAGGTGCGCTTTTCCCTCGGAAATGTGATATTTCTTTGCCATGTCGCCGATGGCCTTGCCTACTTTTTCGTCAAGCTCGTGAAGATCCTGCTCGATCACCGACGCTTTTTTGCCGTGCTTTTCAAAGGCCTTGTTGATCTTTTCGTTTATCTTTTCGGAAATGTCTATCTCCTTCTTTTCTACGGAAATGAGGATCGAGCTTTCTTCGCCTTCAAGGTAGCCTTGCTCGTCCATCTCGTCGATAATCTCTTCAACGATTGTTTCGTAGTCCTTATCCGTAAGATCAAGTTCTGCAACGATTTCTTCGCCGTCTTCGTTGGTGGCTTCCACTGCGATAACAGTGCTATTTTCTTCCACATAGATTCGTACACCGGGGTTGACGTCGAGTGTAAATATTGCGGCAGCGTTTGCCTTTTGTGTGGCAAGGTCGAGGCTTTGGTCATCGACCGTTCCGCATCCGACCAAGCAGGTCGTAAGCAGGGTGAGCATGAGTGTGAGGGTGACTAACAGTTTTTTCATAATAAAAATCTCCTTTCGCGGTGTCCTCTTTGGGACCCTTTCACCCAAATAATCTTCCAACAAACGGTTTTATCGCAAAAACATTGCAAAATCTCAAAAAATTTGAGTTGCGGATCGGTGAGATGCGCTTCGTGAATTTGAAACAGATCCCGTCTTTTTCCTCTTGAACTTGGCAAAAAAGTGTGATATAATAAAAGAAAGCATTGTTGAAATTTTGAGAAAGGGGGGCAATATGCAAGAGAAAGCCTATATAGCCATCGACTTAAAATCGTTTTACGCATCGGTGGAGTGCTTGGAGCGGGGATTGGATCCCATGGCAGTCAATTTGGTGGTGGCGGACGAGGGCAGGACCGAAAAGACCATCGGGCTGGCGGTATCTCCCTCTTTGAAATCCTTTGGGATCGGGGGAAGACCTCGGTTGTTTGAGGTGGTGCAACGGGTGAGAGAGGTCAACGCAATGCGCCGCGCCAATACCCCTGACGGACGGTTGGAAGGCGCTTCCTTCGATATTCACGAGTTGAACCGCAATCCCCGTCTGGCGGTGGACTATATCGTGGCGCCCCCCAGAATGGCGTATTATATGGAGTACAGTGCCAAAATCTACAACGTCTATCTGAAATACGTTGCCCCCGAGGACATTCACGTGTATTCCATCGACGAGGTGTTTATCGACGCCACGCCCTATCTGAAAACCTACGGTCTGTCCCCGAAGGAGCTTGCCATGAAGATGATCCTGGACGTTCTGAATACCACGGGGATCACCGCCACGGCAGGCATCGGGACCAATCTCTATCTTTGCAAGGTTGCCATGGATATCGTGGCGAAGCACATCCCTGCCGACGAAAACGGGGTACGTATCGCGGAATTGACCGAGGAGAGCTATCGAAGAACCTTGTGGGATCACCGTCCCCTCACCGATTTTTGGAGAGTGGGAGAGGGAACTCGGAAGCGGTTGGAATCGGTGGGACTTTGCACTATGGGGGACGTTGCCCGCTGTTCCATTGGCGCGCCCCACGAATACTACAATGAAGAACTGCTCTATAAGCTGTTCGGCGTCAACGCGGAACTGTTGATCGACCATGCCTGGGGGTGGGAGCCATGTACCATTGCCGAGATCAGATCCTACCGCCCCGACTCTAACAGTATATGCTCGGGGCAAGTATTGCAGCATCCTTATACCTTTGAAAAAGCCCGTTTGGTGGTGCGGGAAATGACCGACGCCATGGCACTTGATTTGGTGGAAAAGGGGCTTCTGACCGATCAGGTGGTGCTGACCGTGGGCTACGACGTGGAAAATCTCAAAGACGAGGATATGAGAAGCAATTACCGCGGAGAGATCAAGCGGGATCGCTACGGCAGAGAGATCCCCAAGCACGGGCACGGTACGCAAACGCTGGAGAAATATACGTCGTCTACGGCGGAGCTGATGGATGCGGTTCTGTCCATCTACGACCGCGCGGTGAACCCGAAGCTGTTGATCCGACGGATCACCTTGTCCGCGTGCCGCTTGTTGACCGAATCGGAAGCGGAAAAGGCACGCCCCTGTGAGCAGTTGGATATTTTCTCGGTGCTGGCAGATTCGGAGAAAGAAGCCGAAACCACCGAGATGGCAAAAGAAAAAGAAAAAAGGATCCAAGCCGCCATGTTGGATATTCGCCGCAAATACGGGAAAAACGCTATCCTCAAAGGAACCAGCCTGGAGGACGGCGCCACGGCGCAGGACCGAAACGGACAGATCGGGGGGCATCGGGCATGAGCGGAACATACGACGATATCATCCACTTGCCACATCACACCTCTCCCCGTCATCCCCGTATGCCCATGCGTGACCGTGCCGCGCAATTCGCACCTTTTTCTGCGCTGACGGGCTACGGCGATACCATCGACGAAACCGCAAGGCTCACCGACGGAAGGATCTTCTTGACCGAGGACGCCAAAGCATTGTTGGATATGAAGCAACGGCTTCTGTCTGAACGGATTCACACCCGCCCCGAGGTCACGGTAACCTATTTCGTGCCCGATGCCCGAAAATCGGGCGGTGCGTACCGAACCTTCACAGGTCGGCTCAAAAGGATTGACGAGGTAAACAAGCTATTGGTGTTTGTCGGCGGGCAGATCGTTTTTATGAATGACGTTCTTTCAATTGACGGGTGATGTCGCAGTGAAGCAAAGAACTGTAGAAGACACAAACTTTCAATGAAAATCCCACCGAGTGTGCAATTTGTGTGCACTACCCTCGGCGGGAAAATTCATAATTTTC
>JAZSMC010000025.1:0-2772 GCA_045535705.1 Eubacteriales bacterium | reverse complement strand
CAGAATACCCCGCAGGAATCATTGACGAGCTGAAAAAATACGCCAACGTGATCAGCCTGGACGCTCTGACCGTAGCCGAGGCGGCGGGTAGCGCAAAAGCGGTGAACGTGGTTCTGATCGGCGTGCTTGCAGGCTCCACCGATATTCCCAAGGATGCTTGGATCGAAGCGCTGAAAGCCACCGTTCCCCAAAAATTCCTTGAGATCAACCTCAAGGCATTTGACGCCGGCTACGCCATTTCAAGCAAGTAAGGAGAAAAACGACCATGTCGAAAAACAACGCCAACAAAAAAATCGGTATCATTCTTTACACCGTTCTTTCCATCTGCGCCTTTGGGGCAATCCTGATCGTTCCCGCCAGCCGGGAAGTGTTTAAATCTCTTTCGTCCAATTACCCCTACCTCATGGGCTTTGCGAAGTTTGCCGTCCTTGCAACGGCAGGCGAGCTGATCGCCGTCCGCATGGCAAAGGGCGAGTGGGCGCTCCCGGCTCTGATCGTTCCCCGTTTCATCATCTGGGGATTTATCGGCGTTTGGATCACCTTTATGATGGCTGTTTACCGCACTGCCGTAATGAACGGCGTGCTTCCCGTCATTGGCGGTGATTTCGCACAGCGTCTGCTCCGCGCATTCTACATCAGCGTCATTATGAACACGTCCTTCGGCCCCACCTTTATGGCGGTGCATAAATGCTCGGACAGCTATCTGGAGCTTCGGGGGGCAGGGAACAAATCCCCCAAGCTGTCGGAAGTGATCGGAGCCGTGGATTGGACCAAATTCGTGTCCTTTACGCTGTTCAAGACCGTCCCCCTGTTCTGGATCCCCGCTCATACTCTGACCTTCCTGCTTCCCACTGAATATCAAGTGATGATGGCAGCGTCCCTTTCCGTGGCACTGGGAATCATCCTCAATCTGGGAAAGCGCAATAAAAAATAATATCGAGGACAAAACCATGGCAATGTTGAACCCAAGAGAGGAAACCCTCTCCAGAGAAGAACTGACAAAACTGCAAAGCGAGCGTTTGATCTGGCAGGTCAAGCGCACCTACGAGCGCGTGGAATGCTTCCGCAACCGTATGGATGAATTGGGGCTGAAGCCCGAAGATGTTCACGGCGTGGAAGATCTTCACAAGCTCCCCTTTTCCTACAAAAAGGATCTCCGTGACTACTACCCCTACGGCTTGTTTGCGGAACCGCTGAAAAACATCAAGCGGATCCACGCATCCAGCGGCACCACGGGCAAGCGCATCGTGGTGGGCTACACCCAAAACGACCTGGATATGTGGGCGGACTGTTTCGCAAGAATGTTGGTAGCCATCGGCGCCACCGACGAGGACGTGGTGCAGGTTTCCTACGGCTACGGTCTGTTTACGGGCGGTCTTGGCGCCCACGACGGCGCGTCCCGCATCGGCGCCACCGTGGTTCCCATGTCCTCGGGCAACACCCCTCTGCAAATTCAGAATATGATCGATTTCGGCACGACCATCCTCTGCTGTACCCCCTCTTACGCCCTCTACATCGGCGAGGAGATCGAGCGGGCGGGGCTGAAGGATCAGCTGAAATTGAAGGCCGGTATTTTCGGCGCCGAGCCTTGGAGCGAAAATATGCGCCGCGAGATCGAAGACAAATTGGGCATCAAAGCCTATGATATTTACGGTCTGTCCGAAATTTTAGGTCCCGGCGTCGGCTGTGAGTGCCCCGAGCAAGCAGGCATGCACATCTGGGAAGACAATTTCATTCCCGAAATCATCGATCCCGACACCTGCGAGGTGCTTCCCGCGGGCGCCACGGGTGAATTGGTACTGACCACCATCACGAAAGAAGGGTTCCCCGCGATCCGCTACCGCACCCGCGACATTTGCCGTCTGGAGTACGCGCCCTGCAAGTGTGGCAGAACTCACGTCCGCATGATGAAGCCCAACGGCAGAAGCGACGACATGCTGATCATCCGCGGCGTGAACGTATTCCCCTCTCAAGTGGAAGAAGTATTGCTTTCCATCGGCGGCGGTGAGATCACGCCCAACTATTTCATCACCATTGACCGCGTGGACAACAACGACACCTTCGACCTTGACGTGGAAATGAGCGACGCCTTCTTTGCCGACGACATGAAATCCATCGTCAACGTGGAGCGTCAGATCGCTGAAAAGCTCCGTTCCGCGTTGGGACTTGGCGTGAAAGTGCATTTGGTGAACCCCAAATCCATTGTGCGAAGCGAGGGCAAAGCCAAGCGCGTCAACGACAAGAGAAAATATTGATAAGGAGATAAAATCATGATCGTTAAGCAAGTTTGTGCATTCATTGAGAACAAAACCGGACGGCTCTCCGAGCTTGCCGATCTGCTGGCATCCAACGGAATTGACATCAGCGCCCTCTCTTTAGCGGACTCTACCGACTACGGAATCCTTCGTATGCTGGTCAACGATCCCGAAAAAGCGGTGGACGTTATGAAGGGATCCGGCGTGGTTGCAAAGATCACCGAAGCCGTGGCAGTCGCGATCGACGATACCCCCGGCGGTTTTGCCCAAGTGGTTCACATCCTCTCCAAACAGAATTTTGAAGTGAAATACATGTACGCTTCCGTGGGACACATCCACGGAAAAGCACTCATGATCCTCGGCATCGACAACCCCGTCGCCGCCGAAGCCCTCATCAAAGAAACCGACGCCGGCAAGATCGATCCGGCAGAGATTTATAGAATATGAAGACCTTGGGGGGGGGGGACTTCTTTGAAAAGAAGTTCTCTAAGTCGGATCGTAGCCATGTCGTTCTGTG
>JAZSMC010000120.1:0-2103 GCA_045535705.1 Eubacteriales bacterium | reverse complement strand
CGCGTGATGCTTGGCGCGCGTGACGGCTTTGTGGAAACGCTGATCTTCAATACCGCCCTGATCCGCCGTCGTATTCGGGATACCTCGCTTACCATGAAGTATATTACGATTGGGGAAAAGTCAAGGACCGACGTAGTGCTTTGCTATATGAGCGACCGCGCGGACAGAACGTTTGTAGATTATATTGATAAAAAGCTGACCTCTATCAAGACCGAGGCGCTGTCTATGGGGCATCAATCCCTTAGTGAATGTCTGATCCGCAGTCGGTGGTACAATCCCTTTCCCAAGATCAGAACCACAGAGCGCCCCGACGCCGCGGCGGCGCAGCTTCTCGAGGGAAGCGTTATGATCCTTGTGGACAACTCCCCCGAGGTGATGATCCTGCCCACCAGCATTTTTGACTTTATGCAGGAAACCAACGACTATTATTTTCCGCCGCTGACGGGTACCTTTTTGCGAGTGGTGCGGCAGATCATTATGTGGCTGACCCTTTTTATGACCCCCGTGTGGTTTTTGCTGGTGAAAAATCCCCAACTCGTTCCCGATTTTTTGGCATTTACTATCCCCGAATCCACGGGAAAAATTCCAATTCTTGCCCAATTGCTTCTCACCGAGTTCGTGATCGACGGTCTGCGTATGGCGTCCATGAATACCCCCGATATGCTTTCCAATTCGCTTTCGGTGGTGGGAGGACTGATCCTTGGCGACTTTGCCATTGATATCGGTTGGCTGATCCCCGAGGTGATCCTGTATATGGCGTTCGTTTCCATCGCCAATTTTTCGCAGCGCAATTACGAGCTTGGCTACGCTTTCAAATTTTTACGGATCTTGTTATTGATATTTACGGCAATATTTAACGTATGGGGCTTTGTCATTGGCGTTGCGGCGGTCATCCTTCTGATTGCCTCCAACAAAACTGTCAACGGCAAGCGGAGCTATCTGTATCCTGTGATTCCGTTTTCATGGCAAGCATTCAAGGCGCTCTTCTTCCGCGTAAAAAAGCGGGACGTGTCAAATAAGTCCGACGCCGCATAAAAATCATAAAAAGCCGATACACTTTCGTATCGGCTTTTACTTTTTCATTCAATTTGTTGTTGAAATGATTAGGGCGTAGGAGCTCCATCATCCTTTACGTATTCAATAATATCGGAGAGGTTGCACTCCAACGCCGCGCATATGCGGTCTAAAATATAACTGTCATAGCGAACGACGCGGTTTTTATAGTAGCGGTCTATCGTTTGGAACTTGACCTCGGCTCGTTTGGCTAACTCGTACCGAGTAATGCCATGCTCGTCTAAATATTTGTCGATAATCAATTTTACCATGGGCACCCCTCCTTTGATATATATTTTATAGAGAGACCAACGGCTGTCCGTTTCTCTTATGTAAGGGAATCCAATTTTTCCTTGATCGCCTTCATGTCCACAAGCATTTCTTCCTTGCGACGGGGATCGCGGAGGAGCAGGGCGGGGTGATAAACGGCGGTCATCAGGAACTGCCCCTTCTCAAACCACTGTCCGTGCTCCTTGGTGATCTTGAAATCTGGCTTGATGAGGCGCATCGCCGAGATGCGTCCAAGGCAAACAATGATCTTGGGGCGAATCAGCCGTACCTGTTCCCGAAGATAGCCGATGCAGGCATCCTCCTCGACGGACAGAAAATCGCGATTCTTGGGCGGGCGACATTTGAGAATGTTGGCAATGTAGACGTCCTCACGGGGAATATCTACGGCATACAAAAATTTATCAAGCAGCTGTCCCGCGCGTCCCACAAAAGGGGTGCCCGAAAGATCCTCCTGCTCGCCGGGGGCTTCTCCGACGAACATCAGATCCGCATTGGGGTTTCCCACGCCGAACACGCAGTTGGTTCGCGTTTCGCCGAGGGGACAGGCGTGACAATTCGCACAGGCTTCGTAAAGCTGGTTTAAGTTTTCCATAGGGCATCCGTCCTTTTTGCATTTTACAATGCCATTGTATCACAAAGCGAAAGGAAATGCAAGGGGCGGCGCTGAATTTAGAGAATCCCCAGTTGCTCCACCGCGTCGTGGGCGCGGATACAGGTGGCGTGCTCGCTTATGTAAAGCTTGATCTGCCCCACGTTTTC
>JAZSMC010000139.1:0-9009 GCA_045535705.1 Eubacteriales bacterium | reverse complement strand
CGAAAGGCGTATGCCCAAGATCGTGCCCCAGCGCCACCGCTTCGGTCAGATCCTCGTTGAGCCGCAGGGCTCTGGCAATGATCCGCGCGATCTGTGAAACCTCCAGCGTATGCGTCAATCGGGTGCGGTAATGATCCCCCGCGGGTGCCAAAAACACCTGCGTCTTGTGCATCAGACGGCGAAAGGATTGGGAATGGATGATGCGGTCACGGTCACGCTGAAATTCGGTTCGAACCTCACTGGGACGGTAGTCCCGATCTCTTCCTCTGGTTTGGGAAGTAAGAAAAGCGTATTGAGAGAGCGTTGCTTTTTCCCGCTCCAACACCAAATCACGAATATTGCTCATCGCAGCACCTCCCGATCCCGTTTACAAACCATCCTTAAATAATTCAGTCATATTTAATATACGCAAAAAATCCGAAAAACACTTTTTTATTTTAATTTTTCTTTGAAAATTTCTATCAAATGACAGAAAGAACGGTTTTCACCTCTGATCTGTGTCAAACCGCACCCCGATCACCTCGGGAAGATCGTTTCCGCCGCTCATTTCCCGAATCCGAGCGGAAACCGCCTCAGAAAGGGTGGATTTCACAGAAAAACACAGACACACGCGGTCGGAAAATTGGGTATCGTCGATCAACGCCCCGAATTTCGGAAGCTCAGCCAGATACCTTTGATAGTCCGAATACCCGCAATTCAGCCGAAAAGAGGTATATTCCTCAAACACGGCAATGCCCGCCGCGTCGATGGCAAGCTTGGCGGCGTGAGAATACGCCCGCACCAAGCCCCCCGCGCCCAGCAAGATTCCGCCGAAGTAACGGGTGACCACCAACACGGCGTCGCTGACTCCCGATTTTCGCAAAGCATCCAGTACGGGGATCCCCGCGCTTCCCTGGGGTTCACCGTCGTCCGAGCATCGAACCGTAATATCCCCCCGCAAGCGGTACGCCCATACGTTATGTCTGGCATCGGTGTACTCGGCTTTTTTCTGCTTGATGTACGCCAACGCCTCCTCCTCGGTCTTGATCGGCTTGGCGTGTCCGATGAAAACCGACTTTTTTTCTTCAAATTCCGCAGACGCTTCACGGCAAAGCGTGGTGCAGGTCACTGCAGTCTGCATCATTTCCTTTTCATTCTTCATGCTTTTCCACCCACGCGGGATCAAATTTACGCAGCATCCCGTGAACTTTCTCGTCCACTGTTGCCGTCACCTCCATTGCGTCGGCTCCGTACTCCACGTTCTCTACCACCGCGAATTGATATAACTGGTTCAACGCGCCCGCTTCAGAATTCGGAATGTGAAAGGTCACTCGCTTCTTTCCCTGATGCAGCAACTCCTGCACCGCCTCCAGCAGGGTGTCGATTCCTTGCCCCGTAGTTGCGGAAACGGTTACCGTTTTGTGATTTCCCGCATACGCTCCCAAAGAACGGAACGCCAACGGCGCGCCCTTGTCGCACTTGTTGAACACGTAAAGGGTTGGTTTATCCGCCGCACCCAGCTCTGCCAACAGAGATTCGGTGGTGTGAAGCTGATCAATATATTCGGGATCCGACGCATCCACCACGATCATCAGCACGTCCGCGTACACCGCCTCGTCCAGAGTAGACTTGAACGCATGAATCAAATGGTGGGGCAGCTTGCGGATAAATCCAACCGTGTCGGTGAGAAGCACCGACGTTCCGTCGGGAAGCTCCATTTTTCGCGTGGTGGGATCCAACGTAGCAAACAGCCTGTCCTCTGCCAGGATCCCCGCGTCGGTCAGGCGGTTCAGCAAAGTTGACTTTCCTGCATTGGTGTACCCCACGATGGCAATCTTTTTAATACCGCTTCGATCTCTCGCCGCCCGCATGGTCTGACGGTTCCGATCCAACACTCTCAATTCTTCCTCTAACGCCACGATACGGCGCTTCATGTGCCGTCTGTCCGACTCCAATTTGGATTCTCCGGGGCCTCTGGTACCGATCCCTCCCCCCAAACGGGACAGCTCGGTTCCCTTTCCCATCAAACGGGGAGCGGTGTATTTCAGCTGCGCCAATTCCACCTGCAACTTCCCCTCACCCGTCACGGCGTGCAAGGCAAAAATATCCAAAATCAGCATGGAACGGTCGATGATGCGAACGTCTTCCCCGATCACTTCCTCTAAATTGCGGATCTGCGAGGGAGAAAGCTCGGTGTCAAACACCACCAATTCCACCCCGTACGCGCCGCAAAGCTGTTTCACTTCCATAGCTTTCCCGATGCCGATGCAGGTCCTCACGTCGGGATGCTCCTTGTTTTGCACTACCTTTGCAAAGCAAACGCCCCCCGCCGTTTCCAGCAGACGTTCCAATTCACATAGGCTTTTTTCGGTTTCTTCCATGGTTGTGTCAGGGGTATTCAGCCCCACAAGAACGGCTCTCGCCGCTTCGATCTTTTCCATAGAACAGACTCCTTTCCTCATATTTTCACTTCGGAAAAAGAAAGGCAAGCCGTAACAGCTTGCCTCTTTGGTCAAATCTACCTTTGGATTACTTCTTGGAAGACTCCAATCTTCTCTTGAACTTATCAACGCGTCCGCCGGCATCAACAAACTTCTGCTTACCGGTGAAGAAGGGGTGGCACTTGGAGCAGATGTCAACCTTCAGCTCGCCGCCCTTGGTGGATTTGGTTTCAACGACTTCGCCGCATGCGCACTTGATCACGCAGGTTTCGTAATTAGGATGGATTCCGTCTTTCATTTTATTCTACCTCATTTCGTTTATTTGGATGTTCTTTGACATCCTTTCAAAATGCGTTATGCTCTGCATAACATACTTTGGTATTATACCACACTTTTTTTGAAAAATCAAGTCTTTTTTTCAGATTTTTTGATTTTTTTATATTTTTTATTGGATCCCGCGGTAAACCACACGGCACGCTCGCTTGTACGCTTCGGTAAAATACGCTTCCAATCCCATTTGAGCGTAGGCGTCGTTTTCATGACGGTCCGGAATCGAACGGATCTTCAATTCTTTTGTTTCCACATGATTGTTTTTCCCCTATTTTTTAAATTTTCAGCAGATATAATTGATTTTGCTTCAAAAATATGATAAAATATTGAAAATGACAAAATATCCCATTCAACAGGAGTGCTCTCACATGAAAACGCAACAAATCAACGCCTACGTTCCCGCTTCCGCCTATCTCGAAGGAAAGCAGGAAAGCGTTACACCCAGATTCTACGAGGATTTTGCCATTCTGGATCCCGCGGAAAATTACCGTGTTGTTGCCGCCAGAGGGCTGACACTGAAAAGCGATCGCCCCCTGCGCTTCTCTCTCGGGGAATCGGATTTTCTGGAAACCAATCTGCTCCGTCACGCCGCAGTCGCCGTGGATACCGAAAACGGGATCCTTCTGGTGCTTCGGCATCTCCAATCTCACTGCGGACTGCTCGCCGCCACTCTCCCTCACGGGAGCAAAACCGCCGTGGCGTACGCTCTGCGGTGCTTTGACAACAAAGATGTTCTGCTCTCTCCCACAGTTGCCGCCCAAGCACATCCATGCAAGGAAGCGGAAGAAATCTATCTGCATCTGGCTCCCTTTTTCCGGCTCTGCGAGGAAGTCTTCTCCCCCGAACGAAGCTTCGATTTTCGGCTTCATTGCGCCCACGTAGCACAGCTTGCAGGCTGTAAGATCAACGTCACGCAACTACCTGCGGGACATTATCCCATTCTCTCGGGAGATCTCGCCCGTTGGACGGCGTTCCTGCTCTGTTTGTTTCTCACGCTTCGCGGCGACAGCGCTCTTGGCACTGCCTTTCAATTGGAACACGCCGACCGTCAGAAATTTTCCATGAAGATCTCACATCAATCCGAATATCAGCGCAAAATTCCCGTCACCGAAACCATCTACCGTTTTCTTGCCCTGCCCCCATTCTCGGATTTCCGACTCTCCCGTACCAACGATCGGTTTTCCATCCAAGCCGTTCTGCGCCGCCAACATTCGACACACCTGCTCCGCGCGTCCGATGGGTTCGACTCGGTGATTTATATCGATCTGGTATTATCTGATATTATAGGGAAGGTCGCGGACTCTGTCCGTGCATGATTCGGTCGTGGGCTTTGCCCACACCCACTTGAGGGACTTTTGAAAAAGTCCCTCAAGAATCCTCAAAACTTTCAACGAATCAATTTATAGGATTTTCCCCCCAAGGGTAATGCGAACAATCCGCACCCTCGGGGGGATTTTTGTTGAAAGTTTTTGGAACGCTTAAAATCTTTTTTCAAAAAGGTTTTAAGGCGGGCACGAGGCAAAGCCTCGCGGCCTTCTTTCCCACTACAACACCGCCTTGTAAACCTCGTTTTTCGGCACGCCGCGGTCCTTGGCGGCTTGCTTGATGGAGTCCATTTTGGACATTCCGAGAGCCGTGTAATGCGACACGTGGGCCGGAACGTCCATGTTTGACCAAAACGCGGATTGGGTGGGTGCCTGATCGGCACCGTCGATGACCAGCACGTACTCTCCGCGGGGATCGGTGGTATTGTGGTATTCCACCGCTTGGGATAAGGTCATCCGCAGGACTTCTTCGTTGAGCTTGGTCAGCTCCCGACAGATAGATATGCGGCGTTCATCACCAAAGGCTTTCCGCAGATCTTCAAGGGTGGCTTTCAGCTTGTGAGGAGCTTCGTGGAATAGCATAGTGCGCCGTTCGGTCTTCAATTCTTCCAACCGCTCCCGCCGCTCGGCTTTGTTGGTGGACAAAAAGCCTTCAAAGCAAAACCGTCCCGTAGGCAAGCCCGAAAGCGTCAGGGCAGTGATAGAAGCCACGGCTCCCGGAACGGACGTAACGGGAACTCCGCGTTCGGCGCAAAGCGCCACCAGATCTTCGCCGGGATCACTGATGGCGGGAGTTCCCGCATCGGTGATCAGGGCGCAGGATTCGCCGCTCCGCAACCGCTCCAAGATCTGCTCTCCCCGTTCCCGTTTGTTATGTTCAAAATAGGAAACCATGGGCTTATGAATATCCAAATGGGACAACAGACGCATAGAATTCCGGGTATCCTCGGCGGCGATAAAATCCACCTCGGACAGCACCTTCGCCGCCCGTTCGGACAAATCCGCCAGATTGCCGATGGGAGTCGCCACCAGGTATAGCTTCCCTGCTTCTATTCGGTTTTTCTCCACGTCCGCAGACGTTTTTTTGATAGAACTCATAGCACTCTCCTTATGCCAAAAAAGGAACACCTTTCAAGCGTTTTTCATAAACTGAAACCAAACGAAAAATCCGCTTTGACCGCCATGCGCGGCAATTTATGGAGGTGTTATCCGATGGCAATCAAAATTTACATCGATCAAGGTCACAATCCCGAAAATCCCAACGCAGGCGCCGAGGGAAACGGACTCCGCGAGCAAGACATTACCTATCGCGTGGGAAAAGCGTTGGGGGATCTGCTCCGCGCCAATCCCGATTTTGAGGTTCGGGAATCACGCCCCACCCCCGAAACCGCGCTGGGCAGCTCCAACACTACCAGTCTTCAACGGCGAGTGCAGGATGCCAACGCCTGGGGCGCGGATTACTTCATCAGCATCCACACCAACGCGTCTTCAATTCCCTCTGCCACGGGAGTGGAGTCCTTCGTCTACGAAACCGACTCCCCTGCCTACCGTCTGGCAGAGGACATCACGTCCTCGTTGAGCGAAGCCACGGGATTGCAGGACCGCGGCACCAAGGTGCGCCCGGGGCTCTACGTTCTCCGCAGAACGGCGATGCCCGCGATCCTCACCGAGATCGGATTCATCACAAATCCGTCCGACGCGGCGCTGATGAATAACAATCCCGAGCTATTTGCAAGGGGAATTTACAATGGAATTTTAGAGTATTTCGGATAAATCAATCCAAACCCAACAGTGCCCGCGCCAATTCGTAGCCGTCGTTTTTCGACGGTTTTACGGGGACTCCCAAACGACGGGACAGCTCCTCGGGCGTCATATCGTCCAGGAACACGTCCCCGTCGGCACGGAGCATCACGGCGGGAAACAGCAGCTCGTCCCCCAGATCCTTGCCCGCCAGCTGTTCGGAAACGTCCTTTCCCGTCAGCAGACCTGCCACGGTGACGCTTTCCCCAAAGAACCGATTGACGATCCGATACACGCGGATCTCCAGTCCACTCACCCGTGACATCAGTTTTTCTGCCAGACCTCGGATATGGTCGTACGCCGCGGCGCCCGTTGCAATCGACACCACTCTCTGTTTTTGGAATTGAAACAATTCTTGTTCTAAATCTTCCAGTGCGAAATCAAATTCATTTTCCATGGAAGTCAGCATTCCAACGCCGTTTTCGATCTGGGAATAATCTTCATAATATTCGTCCGACGGTAATGGCAGTCCCGCGCGGACGTAGAACTCGTCCGAGCAGTAGAACAACCTACTGCCGTACGTTTCCAGGCATTTGTCACCAAACGCCGTCACTTGCTTGATGACGTTGGCACATTCCTCGGGAGAAAACAATTCCAACGGGCAAAGCCCCTCACGGAATTTGGTCAATCCCACGGGGACGATGGCGCAGGAACGCAACGCGGGAAACAGCTTGGAAAGATCCTGCATGGAGCGTTCCAGCTCGTCCCCGTCGTTGAGCCCTTTGCATAACACGATCTGGGTACAAAGAGCGATCCCTGCCTCTGCCAGCCTGGGCAAATAGGAAAGCACCTCTCCCGAACGCTTGTTTTTCATCATCTTCACGCGAAGCTCGGGATTGGTGGTATGTACCGACACGTTAACGGGAGAAATATGCATCCGAATGATACGTTCGATGTCTTCCTCGCCCAGATTGGTCAAGGTCACGTAATTCCCGTGCAAAAAGGAAAGACGGTCATCATCATCCTTGAAATACAGCGTTTCCCGCATCCCCTTGGGCATCTGGTCGATAAAGCAGAACACGCAGGCGTTTTTGCAGGTGTGCTTTTTATCCATCAGCGGCGTTTCAAACTCCAAACCGACGTCGTCGTATTCCCCCTTGTTCAGCACCACGCTGTAAGGGGCGCCGTCCCGCTCCAGCTCCAATCGCACCGAGGTATCGGTGAGATAAAAGCGGTAATCCAGCACGTCGCGGATGGCGTGTCCGTTGACGGTCAACAAGCAGTCGCCGCCAAGGATCCCCGCGTGATCGGAGCTGCTTCCCTTCACCACCGATTGAATTTTCACCATATCTCCCAATCTCCTTTATCTCAAAAATGGGTGCCGCAGCCTTGCGATTGCAGCACCCTACCATCATTCAGTTCACTCAATAAAATCAGCGGCGATCACGTCCGCCTCGTCGGCGTCCTCGGTCACCAAGGGCAGCTCCGCAGGGACGTCTTCCTCTACCTCGCCGTTCAAGGTTTCACGGATCTGACGGCGCGCCAGCTCGATGTCCTCGTCGCTGAAAATATCCTCCAGCTCCAACGCGCTTCTGTTGGCTTGGCGCTTGGGCTCGGTTGCGATCAGCGTGCCTGCCGCAACACCCGCGATTCCAAAGATCAGCTCGGCAATGTGAGCCGCTTTTTCTTCCTTCTTACGTTTTACGTAGTCTGCCACTGCCACCACGGAGCCTGCCACCACGGCAACGCCCGCCAAGGTCATCAGCATTTTTTGATCCAAGGTTTTCTTCTTCATTGTGTTTCTCCTTTTTCTTCTCTATCTTCTATCATTACTGATTGGAATTCATTTTCAGATATGCGTTGATGAAGCCGTCCAGATCGCCGTCCATCACTGCCTGAATATTGCCCGTTTCGTAACCCGTTCTGGTATCCTTCACCAGCGTATACGGCATGAACACGTAGGAACGGATCTGCGCGCCCCACTCAATATTGGCTTTGTTGCCCTGAATGTCCTCGATGGTTTCCAGACGCTCTTGCAGCTTGATCTCCATCAGCTTGGCTTTCAGCATATGGAGCGCGGTTTCCTTATTTTGAAGCTGGGAACGCTCGGTCTGGCACCCCACCACGATCCCCGTGGGCTTATGGACGATTCGGATCGCCGAATCGGTCTTGTTGATGTGCTGACCGCCCGCGCCGCTGGAACGGTGGGCAGTGATCTCCAGATCCTCGTCCCGCAATTCCACCTTATCCACGTCCTCAAATTCGGGCATGACCTCGATGGAAGCGAAGGAAGTCTGACGTCGTCCGTTGGCATCAAAGGGAGATACGCGAACCAACCGATGCACGCCGTTCTCGCTCTTAAGGTACCCGTAGGCGTTCATCCCCATGACCATGATCGTGGCGCTCTTGATCCCCGCGCCGTCACCGTCCAGCCAGTCGGTCAGCTTCACCTGGAAGCCGCTCTTTTCCGCCCAACGGGTGATCATGCGGTAAAGCATCTGCGCCCAATCCTGTGCCTCGGTTCCGCCCGCGCCGGGGTGGAAGGAAACGATGGCGTTGCTCTTATCGTATTCACCCGACAGCAGGACCTCAATGCGGCGATGTTCTTCCTCTGCCACGATGGCAGCCAGCTCGGACTCCACTTCTTCCACGAAGGATTCGTCGTTTTCCTCGATTGCCATTTCCGCCAATGCGATGGCGTCCTCCAATCTGGCGCACAGGCGTTCGTAGCCCGCCACCTTGTCCTGGGACTGCTTAATCACCTGGAGCACCTTGGAAGAATGATCGGCGTTGTTCCAGAAATCGGGGGCCGTTGTTTGCGCCTCAAGGTCTATCAATTTTTCTTTGGTTTCTTCGATCCGCAAAGCCGAGCCAAGCTCCACCACACGATCCTTCATTCCGATCAGCTCTCGTCTTGCGTTTTCCAGTGCAACGATCAAGGTCTACCTCCTGTGCCACAAGCACGTTTTTCCTAATTGTATTATAACTCATTATAATTATATCATGCAACCGACTTCCTTGCAAGAGGATTTTTTTATTTTTTTGAATTTTTTTCAAAAAGTTTGCGTTTTTTGACAAAAAATGCTTTTATCGTCCCAAATCGGTTGAAAGAAGGGGCTGCGTCATTGGCAGCCCCATCGCAAAAAAGCCGACGGTAGGCTTTTTTGACGCGCGGAATTTGCGTTTTTTGCCTG
>JAZSMC010000042.1:0-5514 GCA_045535705.1 Eubacteriales bacterium | reverse complement strand
GCGGCTTCCGCATAGTGACGGGAGTCCTGCTCGTTCTGGGACGAGTGCATCCCCGGATCGTCCGCCACGCAGAACACCAGTCCGCCGTTGGCTCCGATGTAGCTCACGGTGAACACGGGATCTGCCATTACGTTCAGCCCCACGTGCTTCATGCAGGACATGGCTCGCGCGCCGCCGATGGATGCGCCGATGGCAACCTCTGCCGCCACCTTCTCGTTGGGTGCCCATTCAACGAAAATATCGTCGTATGCCACGATGTTTTCCGTGATCTCCGTGCTGGGCGTTCCGGGATACGAGGATACTACCCGTACTCCCGCTTCATACGCGCCGCGGGCTACCGCGGCATTTCCAAGTAATAGTTTTTTCATGTGTATGTATTTCCTTTGATTAGATTTCTTATGTGATAAGGATGGTGGGGATTAAGGTCGCGAGGGATGGAAGGTCGTGAGGCTCTGCCTCACAAAGGTCGCGGACGCTGTCCGCACCTGCTTAAAACCTTTTTGAAAAAAGGTTTTAAGAATTCCAAAAACTTTTCAAAAAGGGGTAAATTGTCCCTCGGAGAATCGATCAAACATATTTCTCCCCAGATTGTTTGGGTGGAAAAGTTTTTGCGCCCTACCCGTACTTTGGGTGCGACATCACCCTGTATGGGAAAGAACCATCTACGGACGGTAGATTAGCTCCCGCAAGAATTTAGGTACCACCACCCTAAATTCTCTGCCGAAAAAGTAACATTTTTTGAAAAAATAGGGATGAATTGAAATAAAAAATATTAGACTTTGATAGAATGAAAACATCACATTTCAAAGCGTAAAATTTCATCCAAACTTGTAGGGGAGACCATCGGTCGCCCGCCCCCAACGAGTATCTCAAATCCATCGTTCGGGGTGTTTTTTGAGGCGGGCGATCGATGATCGCCCCTACAAGTTTGGATCAGATTTTGTGCTTGGGCGTGCGACTTTTTATTTCACTAAAAAACTAACTTTGTGGAGCCGACAGGGTGGTGGTACCTGACGGCTCGCGGCAGTACCTTTCCGTCTGTAAACGATACTTTCCCATACAGGGTGATGTCGCAGTAAAGCGAAAAACTATAGAAAAACTTTCGTCCGCCAAACTCCACGGGGAGAAATATGTTCGCACTACCCTCGGAAGGTCACCTTATCCTTTTCGCCGAAAGTTTTGAGGATTCTTAAGGGACTTTTTCAAAAGTCCCTTAGTGGGTGTGGGCGACGCCCACGACCTTCCTTCCTTCCTTTTTATTGCTTAATCTCGTTCTCGTCCGAGATGAGGTTTGCGGCGCCGTAGCGTTTGCGGAGAGTGGGCTTTTCGATCTTGCCCGTGGGGTTGCGGGGGATATCGTCAAAGAAGACCTTGCGGGGACGCTTGTATCGGGGAAGCTCCATGCAGAAGGTGTTGAACTCGTCTTCGGTCATGGATTCGCCGTCTTTGATCTCCACGATAGCGGCGGCGATCTCACCCAGTCGGCTGTCGGGCAGACCGATCACGGCGGCATCCTTCACCTTGGGATGGCGGCGGATATGGTTTTCGATCTGAACGGGATAGAGATTTTCTCCGCCCGTGATGATCACGTCCTTTTTACGGTCCACCAGCCAGATGAAGCCGTCTTCGTCTTCTTGTGCCATATCGCCCGTAAAGAGCCATCCGTCCGCCAGCACCTCGTCGGTGGATTTTTTGTCTTTGTAGTAGCATTTCATTACGCCGGGACCTTTCACGGCAAGCTCGCCGATCTCGCCTTTTGCAACGGTCTGTTTTTTGTCATCCACGATGCGGATCTCCCAGCCGTAGCCCGCTTTTCCGATGGCACCCACTTTATGTAGATTTTCAATGCCCAGATGGACGCAACCGGGGCCGATGGACTCACTTAATCCGTAGTTGGTGTCGTAGTCGTGCTTGGGGAACACCGTCTTCCAGCGCTTGATCAGGCTGGGGGGAACGGGTTGCGCGCCAATGTGCATCAAACGCCAAGGAGAAAGATCGTAGTCGGCAAGGTTGATGTCACCGCGGTCAATGCTGTCCAGGATATCCTGCGCCCACGGCACCAACAGCCACACGATGGTGCAGGCTTCTTCTGAAGCGGTTCGAACGATGAGTTCGGGGGTGGTTCCCTTCAAGAGGACGGCGCGGGAGCAAGCAACGAGGCTTCCGAACCAGTGCATTTTCGCACCCGTATGATAAAGCGGGGGAATGCAGAGGAATATGTCGTTTTTGGTTTGACCGTGATGCTTTTGCTCCACGGCGGCGGCGTGGGAAAGACTGCGATGGTCGTGGAGAATGGCTTTCGGGAATCCCGTGGTACCGCTGGAGAAATAGATCGCCGCGTCGTCTTCCTCAGTGAGAGGTATAGTGGGATCCTGTGCCGACTGATCGGCGGTCAGCTCGTCGTAGCTTTCGGCAAAGTAAGGACAGTCGCTGCCCACGTAGATCCACATTCCGATGTTCGCGCCCGCTTCCACGTTTGCTTCCACCCGTCCGATGAATTCGGGACCAAAGACCAGATGCTCGGCATCGGCTTTTTTCAAGCAGTAGCCGATCTCGTCGGCGGCGTAGCGATAGTTGAGGGGAACGGCAATGGCACCCGCTTTCAAAATTCCAAAGTAAACGGGGAGCCACTCCAGACAGTTCATCAGGAGAATTGCAACCTTGGTTCCTTTTTGGATGCCTCTGGAAAGAAGAAGATTGGCGAATTTGTTCGCTTTTTGGTCAAATTCCTGCCAGGTCATCTCCCGTCTTCCGCCGATGCCTGTGGGTTGGGTGAGGGCAAATTCGCGCCAGGTTTTTCCGCCTTTGCCGTCAACGCCCGGGTTGATCTCCACCAGGGCGATGCCGGAAGGATCGTCTTTTGCGTTTTTTCGCAACAAATCAATAATGGGCATAAGGGTATCCGCCTTTCAAGTCGAATCGTGTAATATCCTTTATTTTATCACCAAACGGTAGATTTGTCAATAGAAAATCACGTAGGAATGCAAAAAAACTTCATTATTTTAAAGGAAATTATGCAAACTGCGTGAATCCCGCGAGAAAACGGAACCGTTTTGCGAAAAACGGCATAAATAAATAAAAAAGATTGTGGTTTTTGCTTGACAAAATGGCAAAAATATGGTACAATTATTGAAAAGATGGAGAATTGCCCATATTTTGATATAGATACATTACAGTCGAGGGGAGAAAGTCATGTTGAACAGTGCGAGATACTGTGTGAATTGTGGCAAAGGATTGCGTTTTAAAACGAGAGATTGTCCTTGGTGCGGAACCAGAGTGGAAAATCCGGACAAATCCGACAAGAAATTTTTTGCCTTGGGGTTGATTCCCGTTATAGGTTGGATCATTGGTTTGATCCTGTTTTTTGCGTTGCAGAACGAATATCCCCGCAAAGCGGATTCCGCTGCAAAAGGTGTTATAACCGGAGTGGTTGCTATTTTGCTTGCTTGCATTGTGGCGGGTTTGGCGTTCTTTGTCAAGAGTAATTTTCTGGGTTAAGATGTTGGAGGCGGACACATTATGGAAAGAATTAAGGCAATATTCAGAGTGATCTTTAAAACGCTGTTCAACGTCAGATTTTGTGAGCGTTGCGGCGGCGCGATCTGGGCGGAAAGATTGACCAGATGCCCTCACTGCGATTTCAGAATGAGAAACGCGAACGAAAAAAGCTGGGGCTTGTTTGCTCTGGGATTGATCCCCGTGGTTGGATTGATCTCGGGTATTATCGCGTTTTTTGTGTGCCGATCCAGAGGCAAGGATCGAAAAGCAAAAAGCGCCCTTAACGGAGCCATCTGCGGTTTCTTGCTCCTTGCGGCTGCAGGCGTTGCTCTTTGCTTAGGGCTTGGCATCATTTAATTCACATGATCAAAGGGTGTTGCGTTGGATCGGCGCAACGCCCTTTTTCTGCGCCCTTGATCAATGCGCGCTTGCGGCAGTACCCTTCCGTCTGCAAACGATACTTCCCCATGCAGGGCGGCATCGCAGTAACGCAAAAAGCTGTTGCAAAACTTTCAACGAAAATTCCCCGAGGGTGCAGCTTGTTCGCACTGCCCTCGGGGGAAGCTTATAAATCTATACGTTGAAGTTTTTTTGGGATCCCGAACCCCTTTTGAAAAAAGGGTTTCAGTGGGTGTGGGCAAAGCCCACAACCTTAACCTTCGCTCACAACAACACACTTTGAAAAAAGTTACCCTTATCGGAAAAAAATTCAGGGCGGCGAGCGCCAGAGGAACTTTCAATCTAAAATTTTTCGTGAAACTCCTGCATGATCCGAAAGACGGAATCCTCTGCACCTTCGAGAATGATTCTGCAATCGGAGCGTTGTTTTGAATAAAACATTTTAAGATCTGTTCCGCGATTTACCGCTTCGCAAATAAAGGATCTAACGGCGTGATGATTATCCTCGGGAAGATCCAAGATCACACACATTCGCTTTTCTTTCTTTTTCTGATCCGCCAAAAAAATCAAACACCAACGAATTCCGTTTGGATTGCATAGCGGACCGTGCAAAGTCATTTTCAAAAAACATCTGAATCTGTTCATCCGAAAAGCTCCAAACACCGGCGGATTTCTCCCCTTACAAAATTCCTATTTTTATGTAAGTTCTCAAGGTTCTGTCAGTCAAGCCCGTAATCACGGACAAATCTTTTAGAGTGTACATCATTGCGCCTCCGATTATATGATGCTTTTATTATAGCAGATCGCAACCACGGTGTCAACTTGAAAAATCACGTTTTTTCATACTGTAGGCGGCGATGTCCTCGACACACCAAAGAAATTATATTGAGTCTTGCTTCGCAAGTCACTTCCCCCCAAGGTCTTAGCCATTTCCAGGTAAAAAATGCACAAAAGCAACCTCAATTGACGCAAAAAACAAATTCAATGTTACAAAAATGATAAATTTTCGTCAAACCCCTTGTAAAACGGAGAGAAATGAGGTAAAATATATACTGTATGGAAAGGCTTTCCTTTTCCGACAACAGGAAAACCAAATTCAAAAAAACGGAGGATTATTCCAATGGCAAACGTAAAAGTTGCGATTAACGGTTTCGGACGCATTGGTCGTCTTGCATTCCGCCAAATGTTCGGTGCAGAGGGTTATGAGGTAGTTGCGATCAACGACCTGACCAGCCCCGCAATGCTCGCTCACCTTCTCAAGTACGATTCCGCACAGGGCAAGTACGCTCTGGCTGACACCGTGGTTGCAGGCGAGGACAGCATCACCGTTGACGGCAAGACCATCAAGATCTACGCAGAGAAGGACGCGAACAACTGTCCTTGGGGCGCTCTCGACGTTGACGTCGTTCTGGAGTGCACCGGCTTCTACTGCTCCACCGAGAAGTCCATGGCTCACATCAACGCAGGCGCTAAGAAGGTCGTTATCTCTGCCCCCGCAGGCAACGATCTGCCCACCGTCGTTTTCGGCGTCAACCAGGACATCCTGAAGGCTGAAGACACCATCATCTCTGCTGCTTCCTGCACCACCAACTGCCTCGCTCCCATGGCTAAGGCTCT
>JAZSMC010000087.1:0-4602 GCA_045535705.1 Eubacteriales bacterium | reverse complement strand
CTTTCATAGGCATCAAATGGAGCAGATCAATCGCTCCAAAGCGGCGTAGCCGGGGGACGACCAGGAATTTTTCATGGTAAAATCGGCGTCAACACAGGCTTGGATGGCGCGTTGAAGCCGTTTTTCGGAGATCTGCCGCAGACATTTTTGATATAGGCTGATCTTATATTCGTGATATTTGAAATATTGCTTGAAGTGCGCGGCGATCTCACCGAAAGAGCAGCCATCCGATTCCATGGCGCGGATGCTCTCCATGTCGCAGAAGATGCGAATGACCTCGCCCAAGACGATGAGCGGCTCAATGCGGCGGAATTTGTAGTCTGCCAAGATGGACAATGCGGCGTCCTGCGTGCCTTCCATAATGGCGTTGGCAAAGGCGAAGGCGTCGTATTCGGTGACGGGGGTGCAGACCAGCCGAAGCTCCGTCTCGCTGACCGTGTCACGTCCGTGAAACCGCTGGTAAAAGCTCAATTTGTCAATCTCGTTCGCAAGCTGAAACATACCGCGTCCGCAATAGTCAATCATTTTCGAGCAAAATTCG
Organism: Eubacteriales bacterium; assembly: GCA_045535705.1. GTDB lineage: Bacteria > Bacillota > Clostridia > Oscillospirales > CAG-272 > UMGS1865. Next base: position 4,061 of record JAZSMC010000087.1, on the reverse strand, counting down.
GGAGAGGCGGTAACGCCGTTGTGGGCGAAGTGCTTCTGCACCCATGCGTTGAGCCGCGAGGGGGTACAGCGGTCAAATTGGACGGGGATCAGATGCTCCGCCAGCCTTCTCAAGGTCGAGGATGGGGATTTGGGCAGATACCCCGATTCCAGACAGTCCGAGGTCACGTTGACGATCACCGTGTTGTAATCGTATTCATCCAAGGCGGAGAGTGCCTCGCAGAATTCGTCCAATTCGTTGGGACGCATGGCGTTGAAGTTCAGCCCCGACAGCACCACCAGCTTCCGATCCGCCATCATGGGCATGGGCATCAGGGTGTCCACCAGCTTCGCGGGAGTGAGATCCAAAGCGTCGGGCTTCATGACGTTGAAAAACGAAAAGGTGGGATCGGGACAAAGGGCTTCCTCTGCGGAACGGACGGCAAAGGACTTGAGGTAGTCTTCCTCGCCGAAAAACAGGTATCCTTTTTTCAGTCCTGCTTTGATCTCTTTTTTGAAATCCGAATCCTTCAGAATCTTCATGGGCTCTCCTTTCTCCCCAATCGGGCAGTCTTTTTTTATTTTCTTCGTCCATTATAGCACACGAGGGGCGATTTTGTCAATAAAAAGCAGTTTTTTTACCAAAGAAAGTTATTTTTTTCAAAAAGGACTTGACAAAAAGGGGCAAACAGGATATAATATAGGGTGTCATTGTGTAAAAAAGCGTGTGAATCAGCTGAAAAGCGAAACGCTTCCGATTCAACATAAAGGAGGTGCAGACGAATGCTTAGAACTTATCAACCGAAAAAGCGTCAGAGAAAAAAGGAACACGGCTTCAGAAAGAGAATGAAGACCGCTGACGGCAGAAATGTCTTGAAAAGAAGACGCGCAAAGGGCAGAAAAAGATTGACTTATTGATCTTTTCCCCGTTGTTGGAGTAAAGCTCGTATAGAGCTCTGCTCCAAATCACATAAGAACACCGACTGCCGATGAAGCGTTCTCGCCCACGAGTCGGTGTTTTTATTTACAGAACCCAAATTCTTTTTTATCAACGGAAGCAATGCTTGCAAAGGAAGCAACATGAAGTACACAACTATTAAGGAACATCATCTCTATGACAAAGCCTTTCGGAAGGGTGCCCGATGGAGCGGACGGCTCGTGTCGGTGTTCGTTTTGCGGGATTATGCCGCCAAGCGGCTGATGCTTGCCAACCCCGAAAAGAAATACTACAACCGTTTTGGCGTGTCGGTGTCCAAAAAGGTGGGAGGCGCCGTGCAGAGAAGCCGTGTGAAACGGATTCTCCGAGCGGGGTATCGCGCCGTGGAGCCGGAACTGAAAACGGGATTTTTGGTGGTCGTCAGCCCGAGAGTGGGCATTTTGGAGGCGAAATCCACCGACGTTGAAAAAGAGCTTCGTCGCGGGTTTGCCAAATTGGGAATGTTCCGAACCGATGCGACATGAAATATCCTTTTATTTGGCTGATCAAATTTTACCGAAAATGCTTGTCCCCCCTGAAGCGAACGCCCACCTGCCGCTTTACTCCGACTTGCTCGGCGTACGCGCTGGAAGCGTTCCAAAAGCGGTTCTTCCTCATTGCCCTATGGCTGACGGTCACCCGAATTTTGCGGTGTCATCCGTTTTCGGCGGGCGGTTGGGATCCCGTACCCGAAAAAGGGCCTCGGAACAAGTATACCCCCCGTCCCATGACCAAATACTATTATCCCGAAGAATACGGTTTGGAAAGCGGACGGAACTCTGCACAATGAACCTCTGCGGCACCGCGCGGAGTATGAGTCAACGGCGGTGTAAAATCCCAAAAACGAGAAGGGAAAAACGAATATGAATAAGAAAACATTGATGGGACGTTTTGCGGTACTGTCCATGCTGATCCTTGCCGTGATGCTGGTGTTCAGCGGATGTGGAAGCAGAACGGCGAAAGCCACCATCACCTATCAATCGGTCAGTCTGGATGCTTCCAATAGTTGGGGCGCTACAGAGATTGATCAAGTTGGAAAAATGGTGCAGTCGGTTTACGACGATGCCAATTTTGACGTTCGGGATATGCTGATCGCCGCTACCAGAGGATACGATCTGATTGACGGCGAAGATGCTCCCGACAACGAAACGCTGGGAGAATTGGATCCCGTGGAAACCGCAAAAAAGGTGCTCCATGCCGCCAACGAAAAGGCGAAGACAGATCTGAAGGTGTCGGATGACGTGATCGATTCCATGAACGAAGCGGATCTGGAAAAGCTGGTCTTTGCGTTCAAGACTACGGTGGATACCGAGGCAAAGGGCGGTCTGTGGGATCGGATCCTTTGCGGCGTGGGTGTGTTCCTCAACTGGATCACTCGCTATCTTGGCTTTGGAAGCTATATCGTGGGTATCTGCATTTTTGCGGTGATCATGGAGATCCTGTTGCTTCCGTTTGCCATTAAGCAACAAAAGAACACCATTCGCCAAGCGCAGCTCCGTCCCAAGGAAATGGCGATCCGAAACAAGAACAAGGGCAGAAACGATCAGCCCACCCAGCAAAAGGTGGCGCAAGAGATCCAGGAGCTCTACCAAAGAGAGAACTACAGCCCCTATAGCGGATGCTTGCAGCTGTTGCTGCAGCTCCCGATCCTGATCGCGCTGTATAACATCGTGATCAACCCGTTGCACTACGTGCTGGGGCAGGGGGCAGGTGTTTCCGCAGCCATGAATGCGTACTACACCGCGGCGAAAGCGGCTGGCGGTTTGGGATACGTCAACGGAAATCCCAACAGCACCATCGCGATGCTTTCGGGTAAGGGATTGGAAGAATTCAGCGGAATTGCGGATTTTGCCTATTTCACCAACGGCGGCTCCGTTTGGACATCCCTGCAACAGGTAGAGGGAAAGGTTCCGAAGTTTGATATTTTCGGTATCAACTTTGGTGAGAACCCCAGCTTTGAGGGCAATCTCGTTCTGATGCTGGTTCCCGTGCTGACCTTCGTGGTGTATTTCTTCAGCATGAAGTTGAGCCGTAAGTTCTCCTATCAACCCGTTCAAGACGGCGCAAACGACCGTCAGGTAGCTTGCTCCAACACTATGATGGACGTGAGTATGCCTTTGATGTCCACCTTCTTCGCGTTCATGGTTCCCGCCGTCATCGGCGTTTACTGGATGTTCAGAAGCGTGCTGGGGACGCTGAAGCAGTTCATCATGAGCCGTGTGATGCCGCTTCCTACCTTTACAGAGGAGGATTACAAGGCGGCGGCGAGAGAAATGGCAGGGAAAGCTCCTAAAAAGGTGGAAAAATCTCAACGGGTGGGCACCGTTCGGTCCTTGCACTATATTGATGACGAGGACTACGAGGACACCCGTGAGAGAGCTATGAAGCGTCAAGAGGCGATGGAAGCCAATAAAAAAGCGGAGCAAGCGGAAAAAGCAAAGAAAACGCCCTTCGGAATGGCTTCTCTGAAAAAGGACCGCGCCGACGAGCAGGCGGAGCAGGCTCCCGTGGAAGACTCCAACCAAGAAAACGAAACCGATAACAAAAATTGATGGATATACGAAAGAGGAATTGACAGTGAAAAAAGAATTGATCGTAACAGCAAAAACAGTGGAAGAAGCGCGCCGCAAGGCAGCCGCTGAATTGAACGTAGCAGAGGAAGCGTTGACCGTGACCGTTCTGGACGAGGGCAAGAAGGGCTTCCTGGGCATCGGCGCCACCGATGCAAAGATCTCCGTGACTTATTCCGTGAAGGGTGAGGATTGCGCATTGGAGTTCATTCGCACCGTGATTTCCGATATGGGCTTGGAAGGTTTGGAGATCGGTAAGAAGACGGGCGACAACGACGACGTGATCATCACGGTGGATGGCGAGAGCGCAGGTGTGCTCATCGGGCATCACGGTGAAACCTTGGACGCATTGCAGTATCTGGCAAATCTTGCCGCCAACAAGAAGGTGAACGGCGAGAAGCGTGAATACGCAAAGATCACCCTGGATATTGAGGGCTACCGCGCAAAGCGGGAGGCTGCGCTTCGCGCTTTGGCAAGAAGAAAGGCTGCCGCCGTTGTGAAGTACAAAAAGAGCGTGATGCTGGAGCCCATGAATCC
>JAZSMC010000062.1:0-3197 GCA_045535705.1 Eubacteriales bacterium | reverse complement strand
ACGGTCAACGCATTGCTTGGCGTTTCCCGTCCTTTGAACAGGCCCGTTCCAACCAACAAGGCAAGACACAGCACAAACGCCGCAACCATCACCAAAGCGTAAACCGCCGCACCCTGTTTTTTCGTGTACTTACGCTTCACTCGGTCATACGCCGATTGGGATTCGTAACTCCACCGATAAACGTAGGGCTGATCCTGCGGTTTGTTTTCTTTTTCGTTCATACCTTATCCTCTTATTACGCGTGAATATGACGCCTCAAAGATCAATTTAAAATCTCAAACTTATATCCAACGCCCCAAACGGTTTTCAGCACCCATTTATCCGACGCACCCTCCAGCTTCTCGCGAAGACGCTTCACGTGAACGTCCACCGTTCTGGAATCACCCAGATAATCGAATCCCCAGACCTTATCCAAAAGTTGATCTCTGGTGAACACACGGTTGTAGTTGGAAGCCAAAAAGTAGAGCAGCTCCAGCTCCTTGGGGGGAATGTCAACCGAACGTCCGCAGAGCTTCAACTCGTATTTCTGCAAGCTGATCTCAATATTCTCGAATTTGATCACTTCCTCGTCGTTCTGGCGGGTATTGTTCTTATACCTTCGCAACACAGCCTTCACTCTGGCGGAAAGCTCCTTCACGTCAAAAGGCTTCACGACGAAATCGTCGGCGCCCAGCTCCAATCCAAGAACCTTATCGAAAACGTCACTTTTGGCAGTGACGAAAATAATGGGCTTTGCAGAGATCTCGCGGATCTCTCTGCAGACCTGCCAACCATCCTTCTTTGGCATGGTTACATCAAGCAAAACCAGATCAGGCTCAAACATCTTAAAGTAGCTGATCCCCTCAACACCGTCGTTTGCAATCTTAACGTCGTAACCCTCGTTTTCAAAATACATTTTCAGCAACGAACAAACGTTAGGATCGTCGTCCACCACGAGAATTTTGGTATCCGTCATGTTTCAAATCCTCCGATATGTCATATTAAAAAAATTATACGCATTGAATGCGGTTGTTGTGTGACGAACTTATGAATTTTTAGAAACACTTTTGTTACGTTGAAAACACAATTCCCACACTACATTTTTCTATATTATAACACAGAGTTGAATAAATTGCAAATGTTTTTTTTATTTTTTATAGATTTTTTTTGAAATGAAAAAAAACGACTCGTGAACTAACAAAACCAAATTGGAATACAAGACTTACGATACGCCGAGAAAATCAAGCATCCCCATATAACCCTGTATAAATAACCAAAAATGCGTTTTTACGAAAAAACAACAATTTGGGCTTATCCTATTGAAAAAACGGCGGAATTATGATATAATATACAGGTTGTATTATATCGACTGCCGCCGAACGCACCGTCGGACGTCGCATAAAGGAGATTGAAAAAACATGAAACTTGGTATCGTGGGGCTTCCAAACGTTGGAAAAAGCACCCTGTTTAACGCGCTGACCAATGCGGGCGCAGAGTCCGCTAACTACCCCTTCTGCACCATCGAGCCCAACGTGGGCGTGGTGACCGTTCCCGACAGCCGTCTGGATTTTCTGGCGGACATGCACCACCCCAATAAGTACACCCCTGCCGTCATTGAGTTCGTTGACATTGCGGGACTCGTGAAAGGTGCGTCTAAAGGCGAAGGCTTGGGGAATCAGTTCCTCGGCAACATCCGCGAGGTGGACGCCATCCTACACGTAATCCGTTGCTTCGAGGATGAAAACATCATCCACGTGGACGGGCAGATCGACCCCATGCGCGATCTGGAAACCATCAATCTGGAGCTGATCTTCTCGGATATGGAAATGCTGGAACGACGCATTGACCGCACCAAAAAGGCCATGCGCGGCGATAAAACGCTGGCTGGTGAATTGGCAACCTTGGAAAAAATCTACGCCATTCTGGAGTCAGGTAAGTGCGCGCGCACGCTGGAGCTGAGCGACGATGAGCTGGCTTGTCTGCACGACACTCCCCTGCTCACCATGAAGCCCGTGATCTACGTGGCAAACGTGAACGAGGACAGCGCCGCCTCGGAGCCTACCGACAACACCGCCTACACCGCTCTGAAAGCCTTTGCCGCCGAGGAACACTCTCAAGTCATTCCGATCTGCTGTCAGATCGAGGCGGAAATCGCCGAGCTGGACGGCGAGGAAAAAGCCATGTTTTTGGCTGACATGGGCATTGAGGAAAGCGGTCTTGACCGACTCATCAAAGCAAGCTATTCCCTTTTGGGACTGATCAGTTTCCTCACGGCAGGTCCCGACGAGTGCCGCGCGTGGACCATCCGCCGCGGTACCAAAGCGCCCAAAGCAGCAGGTAAAATTCACTCCGACATTGAGCGTGGATTCATCCGTGCGGAAGTTCTCGCCTTCGACGACCTAAAAAAATACGGTTCTATGAACGCCGCTCGCGAAGCAGGTGTGCTCCGCAGCGAAGGCAAAGAATATATCATGCAAGACGGCGACATCGTTTTCTTTAGATTTAACGTGTAAGAAAGATCTTGGGAGAGGGTGTGAAGACCTTGGGAGAGGTAGATCGCTTCGTGTGGAAAATAGGACGTCATCTTGAGCGAAGGCGCGACGAGGTGAAGTAAGGAACAAAAAACCAATTACTATCGCGCCGTAGTCGAAGTTTTGCGAAGTGAAGCCCTCGTGATGGTGAACGGAGTGAAAACCAGGAAGAGATCTCCGAACGAGTTTCGTTGGCTTACCAAGGAAAAAGTAACATTTACATCGGAAAGCTATTGGGATTCCAAACGAGATCCTGCTACGGGCTGCGCCCTTGCGCTTTTGGATCGGATCGTCCCGTAATGTGGGGGACTCCCTCTCCAAAAGTTCGATTCCGCAATCGGAGATTGCTTCGCTCAGGACGACACACGGGGGCGTAATTTGCATGTAAACTAACATTGTGGAGCCGGCAGGGTGGCGGGCGCCAGTGGCGCTCCCAAACCTCGCCATGTGTTCCGCGAAAAAATACACTTTATACCCCGATGATATAATTCCATAAGATATGTTACTTTTCGGGAGAGAATTTAGGGTGGCGGTACCTAAATTCTCGCGGCAGTACCTTTCTGTCTACAAACGAAACTTTCCCATGCAGGCTGATGTCGCATTGAAGCAAGAAACTGTAGCAAAAACTTTCAACGAAAAGCTACCCTCGGTAGGTTGCGTTATGTTCGCATTTCCTACCGAGGGTAG